>CAUUUY010000082.1:0-7175 GCA_963548305.1 uncultured Oribacterium sp. | reverse complement strand
ATCAGGGAGAGGAGCTTGGTATGGGAAATTATCCCTTTACCGATCCTTCCCAGTTTAGGGACTTGGAAAGTATCAATGCGTATGAGGAATTGACAGAGAAGCTTCATATCAGTCCGGAGGAGTTGTTCCCCATGATTGCCCATAAGAGCAGGGACAATGCCAGAACTCCCATGCAGTGGAACAATGAAAAGGAAGCGGGCTTTACCACAGGAACTCCCTGGATTTCGGTGAATCCAAACTACACTACAGTAAATGCGGAGGAACAGCTGAAGAGACCGGATTCCGTCTTCCACTACTATCAGAAGCTGATTGCTTTGCGCCATAGCTCCGACTTGATTGTGTACGGAGATTTCCATCTATTGCTTCCTGAGGATCCGGATTTGTTTGTCTATGAGAGAACTCTGGGAGAAAAGAAGCTTTTGGTAGTCTGTAACGTATCGGAGAATGAACGAGATTTTGCTATTCCGGAGGAATTTAAGGCAGGAAAGCTTTTGATTCACAATGTGGAAGAGGAAGATGCCAAGAGAGGTCACTTGCTTCCCTATGAGGCCTTTGTATTAGAAATTTAAACCAGCCGCGGCAGCTTTGTCACGGCCGGAAAGCTCGCATTTTGTCGGAAAGATAGAATGATAGAGAAGGAAAAGTATAGTAAGGAGAAAAAATGAGAAAAGAATGGTGGCAGGAGAAGGTCGCTTACCAGATTTATCCAAAAAGCTTTAAGGATACTAAAGGAAACGGAATCGGAGACATTCGGGGAATCATCGAAAAACTGGATTATTTGAAAAGTTTGGGGATTGATATTATCTGGATTTCTCCCTGCTTCCTATCTCCATTGGCAGACCAGGGCTATGATATTGCGGATTACTACAAGATTGATCCCCGTTTCGGTTCCAATGAGGATATGGAGGAGCTTTTGGCAGAGGCTAAGAAGAGGGATATGCATATCCTTTTGGACCTGGTAGTAAACCATTGCTCCGATGAACATGAGTGGTTCCAAAAGGCTGTTGCGGATCCCAAAGGACCCTATGCGGATTATTTCTTTTTTGAAGAGGGAATCGACGGAAAGGAGCCCAACAACTGGCGTTCCTATTTTGGAGGTTCCGTTTGGGAAAAGGTACCGGGAACGGAGAATACCTATTACCTTCATCTCTTCCATAAGAAGCAGCCGGATTTAAACTGGGAGAATCCAAAGCTTAGAGAAGAAATCTACAAGATGATTAATTGGTGGTTGGACAAGGGGGTATCCGGTTTCCGTATTGATGCCATCCTGAATATCAAGAAGGTATTCCCCCTTCAGGGACATCACTATCCTGCAGACCGAGAGGACGGTATGGCCGCCTGCACCAATATGATTTATGAGGCGGAGGGAATCGGAGAATTCCTTCGGGAAATGCGGGATCGTTGTTTCCGCCCTCACAATGCCTTTTCCGTGGGAGAGGTCTTTAATGAAACCGAGGAGCAGATTCCGGAGTTTATCGGAGAGGACGGCTATTTTTCCTCCATGTTTGACTTCCGTGCCCACAGTAGCGGACATTCCGACAAGGGATGGTTTGACAATAAGCCGGTTACCCCCAACGCTTATCGGGACAATTGCTATTTAACCCAAAGATTGGTAAATCCCGTGGGATTTATTTCTACCGTCATTGAGAACCATGATGAGTCCAGAGGAGTAAACAGCTATATTCCGGCGGAGGACTTAAGCGATACCTCCAAGAAGTTTATTGCCACCATGCAGATGATGCAGAGGGGTCTTCCCTTTATCTATCAGGGACAGGAAATCGGTATGGAAAATGTAATTTTCCACGACATTTCCGAGGTTGACGACATTTCCACCCTGGATGAATATAAGATCGCCTTGGAAAACGGCTATAGTAAGGAAGAAGCTTTAAAGATAGTAAACCGTTATTCCAGAGACAATGCCAGAACCCCTATGCAGTGGACAGGCGGTAAGGAAGCAGGCTTTACCACCGGTAAGCCCTGGCTTCCCGTAAACCCCAACTTTACAAGAATCAATGTGGAAAGTCAGGAGAAGGATCCGGATTCCGTTCTGGCCTATTACAAAGCACTCTGTGCTCTTCGTAAGCAGGAGGAGTATAAGGAAGCGGTGGTCTACGGAGAATTTATTCCCTTCCTGGAGAAGGAAGACCGCTTGATGGCTTTTTATAGAAAGGGAGAGAAGAAAACACTTCTGGTTTTGGGCAATTACAGAAAAGAAGAAAGAGAAGTGGAAATTCCCGGAACGATTAAGAAGATGGTACTCTCCAATGTAGAACCAAGAATCAGCGGAAATACCGTAAAGCTTTCCGGTTATGAGGCTTTGATTTTAGAAGTGGAATAAAAAGTAAGATAAGAGTGAGGACACAAAATCCTCACTCTTTTTCCATTTTTTTGCCACATTTTTTTTCTATTCTATGTCTTGTCAAAAGGAAAACAGCTTCCCAAGACCATGAAATAATGCAAGTTTTCAAATAGTGAATAAAAAGAAAGACCTAAGTCGTAAGGGAAAAAGCTTTGGCTTAGTAAGGAGGTAAATTATGGCAAGAGGAAATAGAGTAGCAGGAATTGTGGCATCCGCCCTTCTTTTCGGAGCAGTATCCGGAGGCACTATGGTGGGCGTAAATGTGCTGGCAGATCAACACCGTTCCGAAATTGTAGCAAGTGTAAATGAGCTTACCGGACAGGGACAGAAGGAAAACTCTTCTCCCATTCAGAAAACGGTAGCAAAGGATAACAACGACAGTTCTTCCGAAAAGACTACTACATCCGGAGAAGAAAGCGTGTCCAAGATAGCAAAGGAGGCAATGCCTTCCGTAGTTTCCATCACCAATACCATTAAGTATCAGCAAAACGGATTTTCTCTATATGGTCAGGGACAGACGCAAGAGGCGGCAGCCAGCGGTTCCGGTGTGATTATCGGAGAAAATGATAATGAGCTTCTGATTGTGACCAATAAGCATGTGGTAGAGGATTCCACCTCTCTGTCCGTACAATTTGTAGACGGAAAGTCCTATGATGCAAAGATTAAGGGAACAGACAGTGATGCGGATTTGGCGGTGATTGCCGTTCCTTTGGATTCCATTTCCGCAGAAACCAAGAAGAGTATTACCACAGCCACCTTCGGTGATTCCGATGCCTTAAGCGTAGGAGATCAGGTAGTGGCAATCGGTAATGCTTTAGGCTACGGACAGTCTGTAACCACCGGTATTATCTCTGCAAAGGATAGAGATATTCAAACGGAAAACGGTTCGGAAACCGGCCTTTTACAGACCGATGCAGCCATTAATCCGGGAAACTCCGGCGGTGCTTTACTGAATATGCAGGGAGAGTTAATCGGTATCAATGTGGCAAAATATTCCGATACCACCGTAGAGGGTATGGGCTACTCCATTCCTGCCAAGAAGGCTCAGGAAATCGTGGAGACACTTTCCAAGAGAGATACCAGAGAAAAGGTAAAGGATGATGAAAGAGGCTACATCGGTATTCAAGGAAAAACGGTGGACAGCAGTATTGCGGAAGCCTACAACATGCCCCAGGGAATTTACGTCTATAAGATTTTAAAGGGTGATGGCATTGATAATTCCGCTTTACAGGAAAAGGATATTATTACCAAGTTTGACGGACAGGGCGTAAGAAGCCTGGAGGATCTGGTTTCCTTAATTTCCGGCTATAAGGCAGGTGAAAAGGTGGAGGTGACTGTAAAACGTCTTTCTGCCAAGGGACAGTATGAAGAAAAGACGGTAGAAGTAACTTTAGGAAAGAACAGTACTGATAAATCCTAAGTAAGGTCTCTCTCGAATGCATCTCAAAAGAAAATGACATTTTCAGAGAAGATGAAGTTTTCATAAATGAGGCCATTAGCTTCTCCTGAATAGTAGAAAAAATGAACGGATAATAAAGATAAATTGTGTGATTGCGATAAAAAAAGCTTCTGAGACGAGTTCCGGAAGCTTTTTTTATGCTATACTAAACAAATATGTCTTATGATATCTTTCAGACGGAAGAGACAGGATACAAGACAGAAAGATGACAGAGAAAGAGAAGGCCGAAAGAGCATGGGAGGAAAGTTTTTCAAAAAAAGAATAGGGATAGCTTTCTTTCTATGCTTTTTTCTCGTGCTTAGCTTTTTTTTCTTCCGGGAGGAAGGAAAAGGAAGGGAAAGAGAAGCCATAAAGGAGGCAGTGTCCTTTACCAAAAGAACTGCCGTTCTTACGGGGGAAGAGAAGAGAAGCTACAGAGAAGAATATGGAGAATATATTCGGTATAAAAATATTTCCTATCCTTCCGCCTACCCCAATAATTCCTTTGATGCATACCTCTATCCGAAAGAGCGCAGGCAAGAGGTTCTGGGCACCATCCTTTATTTTCATGGAGGAGGTTTTGTGTCCGGCAGTAAAAATGTTGTGGATCAGCATCCCTATTTTCTGGAATGGCTGAAGAACGGGTTCCAGGTTATCGCCATTGACTATGCTTTGGCGCCGGATTATCCCTATCCTATAGCCCTTAGGCAAGCTGCCGCTGCCGTAAAAACCATTGTGCAGAAGCAGGATATTTTGGGGATTAATCCGAATAAGCTCATTATACTGGGAGACAGTGCAGGGGCTGCACTGGGAGGACAGTTTATCCTCACCCAGCTGGATGAAAATTACAGAAAAAGAGTAAAGGTGGAGGATGTTTTAGGAAAGGGACAGGGAAAGATTTGCGGTTTTATCTCCCTTTCCGGTCTCCTGGATACTACCCGTTATGGGCAAACCAATTCGATAGAAAACAATTCTTATTTTCGAAACTGGGGAATTGCCTATTTTCAGGAAAAAGATTTGGAAAAGGGAAAAAAGGCGAAGGAAGCCTCTGTTTTGCAAAACATTGAAAAAAGCTTTCCCCCCACTTTTCTGTCAGACGGAAACCTGGGATCCTTTCAGGAACAGGGGAAGGACTTTCAAAGAAAGCTCCGTAAAATCGGTGTTCCGGCGGAAAGCTATTTTCCCGGTAAAAATGAGGGGGAATTGCCCCATGACTTTGAATTGCAAGTGCATAGACCGGAGGCGGAGCGGCTTTTAAGAAGACAAATCGCCTTTGCGAAGAATCTGCTTTCCTAAGAATTTTTTAATACCGCTGTTGTACAGGAAGGGAAATATGATCAAAGATAAACAAAAACAGCTAAATCAATTACAGGTCCTCTTCGACGGAATCGTCATAGCTTTGGCCTATTTTTTGGCATGGTATTTTGCGATTGAGAATCCTATTTTTCCGGAGGGCCATGGCGTACTTTCTCCTAAGGTGTATTTTACCGCCCTACTTCCCCTGATTCCGGGATATTTAATTTTGTATTGGATTTTCGGGCTTTATCATCCTATGCGTACCATGCGGATGAAAAATGTGCTTTTTCGCATTATTCAAGCCAACAGTGTGGGGCTTTTGATTTCCGCCTCTCTTTTCTTTGCCTTTCGTAAATCCGGCTATTTTGAACATTTCTCCACCAAGGTGCTGTTCTATAACTATCTTGGCAATATTTGTTTAAATACCTTGGAACGTTATGGTTTAAGAAGATTCCTGGCCACTCTTCGAAAGAAGGGCTTTAACCAAAAGCACCTGATTCTGGTGGGATTTTCCGCGGTTTCCAACCGTTTTATCGACGCTTGTAAAAGGAATCCGGATTGGGGCTATACCATTTACGGTATTGTAGATGATTTTGCGGAGAAGGGAGAGTCCTATAGAGGGGTATCCGTAATCGGAAAAATCAAGGAGCTGGGAGACTTCCTGGCTCAAAACACCATTGACGAGATTGCGATAACCCTGCCCCTTGCCGCTTATGAAAAGCTTCCGGGAATTGTGGCGGTTTGTGAAAAATCCGGTGTCCATACCAAATTTTTACCGGACTATCAGGAGATTATTCATTCCAAGCCCATTGCGGAGGATTTGGACGGACTGCCCGTCATCAATATTCGAAACGTTCCCTTGACGGATCCCTTTAATGCTTTTGTAAAGCGGCTTATGGATATTTTCGGTGCCCTGGTGGGAATCATTCTTTTCGGCCCCCTGATGCTGCTGGTGGCGCTTTTGATTCGACTGGATTCCAGCGGCCCCATCATTTTCAAGCAGGAAAGAGTGGGAAGGCATAATCTTCCCTTCCAAATGTATAAATTCCGCTCTATGCGGGTACAGACCGTGGAGGAAGAAAAGAAGGGCTGGACGGTAAAGGGAGACCCCAGAGTTACCTGGATTGGGAAAATTATCCGAAAAACCTCTATTGATGAGCTTCCCCAATTTTTCAATGTCCTAAGGGGGGATATGTCTCTCATCGGTCCCAGACCGGAGAGAACCCAGTTTGTGGAGCAGTTTAAAGAACAGATTCCCCGTTATATGATTAAGCATCAGGTTCGACCGGGGATGACCGGGTGGGCGCAGGTGAACGGTTTCCGAGGAGATACTTCCATAGAGGGAAGAATCCGTTGTGACCTTTGGTATATTGAAAACTGGAGCCTTTCTTTGGATATTCGCATACTCTTTTTAACCCTATGGAAAGGATTTATTAACAAAAATGCCTATTAATTTTTTTGTGTTTTCATGGTATTATACCTTGATTCCTGTAAAATAAGCTTTGAAATCAATTTGGAGGAGTAGTGTGGCATTAGAACAGAATAAGGGGAGAAGACCTCATAGTCATAGTGGAAATAAAGAGAGCAATCATAGCTCTTCAGCGGAAGTAAAGAACGCATCGGAAATAAAGAAGAGGGAGAGTGCTCCCCTTTCCGAGAAAGAGCAGGATTTAAAGGCACAGATTGCAAGAGGAAAGCGCTTGCAGGAAGACCGCCCTACAGGAAGAGAGCAGGGGAAGGAAGATCTGTCTTTTTTGGATAGGAAGCTTTCCCAAGAGGGAAAGAGGGAAAAAAATCCGGACTTCTATACCATTCCCAAGGAAAGAAACGAGGAGAAGCGCAAGAGCTCTTTAGATATTTTGCAGGTGAATTCTCCGGATCAGATCGAGGAAGAGCTGGAAGAGTATTATGATGAGAAGAATAAAAAGAAGAAATCTTTGTGGAAGAAGATTCTTCTGATTTCCGTTATCGAAATTCTCACTTTGATTATGATTTTCTGTACCGGTTATGTGGTTCGCTACATGAATATCAAGCCGGATGTGCAGTTTAATACAAAGAACGTTAAGAATGACAATATCGATG
>CAUUUY010000081.1:0-7182 GCA_963548305.1 uncultured Oribacterium sp. | reverse complement strand
AAGCTAGCGAGAGCGTGCCCCAAATTTAGACCTATATTGCTTAGAAAACTATTTTGATTTTATAGTCCCTTCTGTATTACATCACTCTTCCAAACCGGATTATGCCTTCTTCTTTCTATAGAAGGTATTGTCCATCGGAAGCTTGGTTCTGAACTCATGGTCAAAGGCATAGTATGCGTTGGCAATGGCCGGAGCAATAGGAATGCTGGCAATCTCTCCGATACCCTTCGCACCATAAGCAAATGGGATAGGTGTATCTCTCTCTACATAGATTGCATGGATGTTTGGAATCTGGTTCGCACGAAGCAGTCCCAAAGTACCGAGCTTAGCAGTAGGTACACAATCCTTTAAGGGGAAGTCCTCGGTGAGAGCATAGCCCATTCCCATCAATACTCCACCTTCAATCTGTCCCTGAATGGCTACCGGGTTTACAACCTTTCCGGAGTCATGGGCAGCATATACATCCGTTACCTGTCCCTGCTCATCCAGAAGTACCAGGTTGGTGGCATAAGCGTAAGCCACGTGGGACTTGGGGTTGGGAAGGTCTGCGCCCAGCTTATCTGTGGGATCAAAGAACTCGAAGAAATATTCTTTTCCTTCCAATGCGGAAAGATCTCCGCCTACCTTGTCCAAATCTCCCTTAAGCTCTACGGCCAAGCCCTTTACCGCCTCACCGGTAATCAAGGTCTGACGGGATCCGGAAGTGGTTCCGGAGTCGGGAGAATCCTCTGTGGAACCCTTGGAAAGATCAATCTTCTCCACCGGAAGGCCGGTACCATCATGCATCATCTGCATAAATACGGTACGGCAACCCTGTCCGATATCGGAAGCCGCGGTGTACAGCTCTACCACACCATTTTTAATAACCGCTCTGGCTCTTCCCTTATCCGGAAGACCTACACCTACACCGGCATTCTTCATGGCGCAGGCAAGACCTGCTCTGCCCTTGTTGGCTTCGTAAATGTCCTTTACCGCCAATAAGGTTTCCTTAAGGGCTGTAGAGGAATCCGCAATCTGTCCGTTGGGAAGAACCTTTCCGGGCTCGATAGCATTACGGAAACGAATTTCCCATGGGCTGATGCCTACCTTCTCAGCCAGCTTATCAATCAACATTTCCAATGCATACTCACTTTGGCACACACCGAATCCGCGGAATGCTCCTGCAGGCGGGTTATTGGTGTAATAACCGTATCCATAGATATTGGTGTTTTGATAGGTGTAAGGACCTACAGAGTGCGTACAAGCTCTCTCCAGTACCGGTCCGCAAAGGGATGCATAAGCTCCGGTATCGAAGTAGATTTCACAATCCAAGCCCTGGAAAATACCGTTTTCATCACAAGCCAGAGTAAAGGTTCCTTCCATAGCATGACGCTTGGGGTGGAAGTTAATGGATTCCTGACGGGTAAACTTTACCTTTACCGGTCTTCCCACCTTTAAAGCCATCAGCACGGCAATATGCTGTACGGAAACGTCTTCCTTACCGCCGAATCCGCCGCCTACAAGCTTGTTCTCTACCACGATTCTGGAAGGATCCCAGCCCATCATGATGGAAATTTCTTTTCTGGTGTCATATACACCCTGGTCACTGGTATAAACCTTCACCCCGTCCTTATAAGGGAAGGCAATGGCGCACTCCGGCTCCATGAAGGCATGCTCGGTAAAGGGAGTCTTAAAGCTGTCGGTTACTACATATTTTGCTCCCGCAATAGCTGTCTTGGCATCTCCACGGGTTACATGTCTTTGCTGGCAAAGATTTCCGTTAGGATGAAGCTTAGGTGCATTTTCCGCCTTAGCCTCTGCAATACTTCTTACCGGCTCCAGAACTTCGTACTCCACCTTCACCAGCTTCTTAGCAGCCTCTAAAATAGAAGGAGTCTCGGCAACGATTAAGCAAAGGGCGTCTCCGATGCAACGGGTAGTGTCGCCTTCAGCAATCATAACATCCCAGTCCTGCTGAATATGTCCCACCTTGTTGTTGGGAACATCTGCAGCCTTTAAGATAGCAAGAACACCGGGAAGGCTCTCCGCCGCCTCTGTATTAATCTTCAAAATCTTGGCTCTCGGATACTCTGTACGAACAGCCCCGCCGTAAACCATGTTTTCCATTTCCACGTCATCAGGATATTCTCCGGTTCCCAGAACCTTCTCTCGAACATCCACACGGAAGGCAGACTGTCCAACCTCGAAGTCTTCTCCGGTCTCCAGATCGGACTGAATCTTTTCTTCGCCCCGAAGTACCTTTGCGGCAAGCGCAATTCCTTCGATAATCTTCTTATAGCCTGTGCATCTGCAAATGTTGGAACGGATGGCTTTCTTAATATCCTCTTCTGTGGGATTCGGATTCACGTCAATTAAAGCCTTGGCGCTCATCACCATACCGGGAATACAGAATCCGCACTGTACGGAGCCGGCACGTCCAAAGGCATAGACATAGGCTTCCTTCTCCTGAAGGCTCAGTCCCTCAACGGTAACAATGTTCTTTCCCACTGCCTTTTTGGTAGACAAAATACAGGAACGTACAGCCTTTCCATCAATCAAAATGGTACAGGTACCGCAGGCTCCTTCACTACAACCGTCTTTTACGGACTTGCACTTTAAATCGTCACGAAGAAAACGAAGCAAAGGCTTATCTTCCTTTGTTTCCACCTCTTTTCCGTTTACAATAAAACGAAATACATCCATCTCTTCCATAAGCATCTCCTACTTCCTAAACTCAATTTAACGACGAAGCTATCCTCTTACCTTTTTACTCTCTCCTAAGCCAATGCAGATAAAGGAATGTTTCCTTTTCTTATCGACTAAGCTTTTCATTGTTTTGAAAAGCCTTCGCTTGCTTATCGCAATCTGTACTCCTGCAGGATATCTCTTTATTTTTTAGGTCGCTCCTGGAACCTAAAAAATAATTATGTCGTTTACAAATTAACAATATGATTATAAACGAAAGCGGTGAGAGTTACCACCCTCACCGCAAAGACTTCCCTTTTTTCCAAAAGAGAGCAAAAACTTTTGTGCGATTTGCCTAACAATTTTTTAGGCAAAACCAAAATATTTTTTAGTTTGCTTTCTGAAGATTTTCCTTCACTACTCTTTCTACGGCATTTAAAATATTTTCATAACCGGTACAACGGCAAAGATGTCCGGAAATCAGCTTTCTTAACTCTTCTCTGGTATAGTCCTTTCCTGTTCCCACAATCTCCACAGCGGTAAGAATCAGTCCCGGTGTACAGAATCCGCACTGCACAGCAGCTTCTTCAATGAAGGCTGTCTGAACCGGATTCAACTCTCCGTTTGGTCCCTTTAGACCTTCTACGGTAAGAACGGACTTTCCGTCTGCCCACATAGCCAGGTAGATACAGCTGTCCACTGCCTCTCCATTTACCAAAACGGTACAAGCTCCGCACTCTCCTACCTCACAGCCCTTCTTTACAGAAGTTAAGTCAAGACGCACTCTCAAGGCATCCAAGAGAGACTCTCTCTCATCTACAGCCAGTTCCACATCTCTTCCATTCACCTTAAAATGAATAATTTTAAGCATTGATCTGTCCTCCTTGTAAAACAATGGCTTCCTTTAAAGCACGCTTTGCCAACTCTGAAATCACCTGTAAACGGAACCCCTTGGAAGCTCTCCAAGAGCTTCTGGGACGAACCTCTGTTAAGGCGATATTTACATAGTTCTCCATTCTTTCCGTATCATTGCAAGCCGCACCCTTCAGGCTTTCCTCCGCCTTCGGGCAACGGATGGGAGTAGGAGCCGCTACACCGTAGCCCAGTCTTACTTCTTCAATATGCTTCTTTTCTTTATCCAGCTTTACCATTACCGCACAACCCAGAGTGGCAATCTCCATTGCCTTTCTCTTTCCGTACTTAATGTACTTTCCGCTAAAGCCTTCATAATCTTCTTTCTTGATTAAGAAGCCGGTACAAACTTCATTTTGCTCCCGGACAGTCTTTCCCGGGCCGGTATAAAACTCGGAAACCGGAACTCTTCTCTCCCCATTAGGGCCTGTCAGGCAAACGATGGCATTTAAAACCTGCATGCCTGCTGCAGAGTCTGCTGAGGTCGCTCCGTTACAGATGTTTCCGCCGATGGTTCCCATATTTCGAATCTGTGGACCTCCAACGGTATCCACGGCCTCTCCCAGCATAGGGATATGCTTTTGTACCAGAGGGTCGTTGGTCAAATGGGTAAAGCAGGTTCCTGCTCCAATCCATAAATCCCCATTGTCCAGAAGCTTTACGCCCTTAATTTCTTCGATATTCTTAATAGATACCAGTGCTTTTCCCGCATCCTTTCCCTCACGAACACGAATCAATACATCGGTTCCGCCGGAAATAATTTCCGCATTGGGATTGGCAGTTAAGGCCTGCACCGCATCCGCTACATCCTTTGCTTCATGAAATCCCTGTAAATCAAACATGTCTTTATCCTCTCCTTTACCATAAGATAAATATCACTCTTGTGTTTTACGGACGGGAGTCCCGGTTAAAACAGGATCCCCTGTCCTCTATGTTCTATACAATCTTGAGAAGAAACCGGCATAGGGAGGAAGCCCTCCCTATCGCTTTCTTCCTTAGTCTACAGAGATTGTCTTAATTAATCCTGCCTCGCGGAAGGCATCCGTGAGTCTCTGGCTGGTCATGGGAGCCACATTCATGGCAACGCCGGTAGCCTGTAAGATAGCGTTTCTTACTGCAGGAGCCGCTGCAATAACAGGAGGCTCTCCTAAGGACTTATTACCGTAGGGGCCGGTGGGATCCTCCAGCTCCACAAAATCCACTTCCAGATCGGGAACATCCATAGCCGTAGGAATCTTAAAGTCTAAGAGGTTGGCATTTAATACCTTTGCCGTCTTCGGATCTACCAGTAAATCCTCGGATAAACCGAAGCCAAGGCTCTGTACCATTCCGCCGTGAACCTGTCCCCTTGCCGTGTCGTGGTTAATGATTTTTCCGGAATCATGCACTTCCACGATTCGTAAAATCTCCACCAAACCTAAGGGAATATCCACCTCTACCTCGGCATAGCACACACCGGAGGAGAAGGTATTGCTCTTACAGTGGTTGGTACATTCCGCCGCAATATGCACGGACTTATCCAAAGAATAGAAGGCGGTGTCTGCCAAAATAGCAAGGGGAAGTAGTGGGTTTCCGCTCTTCTTTTCCACAATCTGAGAATCCACCAGATCTAGGGAATCCTTGGAAATCTCTGTCTCTTCGGAAAGGGAAAGAAGCTCTCGAATCTTCTTTGCCGCAGCGCTAACCTCTTCGGCATATACGGTTTTGGAGAAATCCTGTACCGCATTGTTTAACATATATTCCGCATAGTCTAAGATACGATCCTTAAACTCCTCTGCCACCTTCTTACAAGCCATACCGGAAACATAGGTCTGGCGGGAAGCGTAAGCTCCTGTATCGAAGGGAGCAGTATCGGTGTCTTGGGTAGAACATACATAGACATCTTCATAACGAATACCGGAGGCCTCTGCTGCCATCTGGGTAAATACAGTATCCGCACCCTGTCCGATCTCCGTAGCCCCCATAAAGAGCTGGCAGGAACCGTCCTGGTTCAATACCATACGAGCTGCAGCAGTCTCTAAAGCGATAGGATGAACACCGGTCTTATAGCAGAAAATCGCCATACCGATACCTCTTCTCTTGTCTCCGCTTTGGGGCTTATCGTACTCTGCTCTCTTCTCCTTCCACTTGGCAAGCTCCGCACCCTTTATCATGGAATCCTTTAATCCATAGGAATGGAAGGTAATGCCATTGTGCGGATCCTTAAAGCCTGCAGGAATACAGTTCTTTAAACGTATCTCCAAGGGGTCCATACCGATTTTCCTTGCCAGATCATCGGTTAAGCACTCGGTAATCCATACAGACTGGGGAATACCGTATCCTCTCATAGCTCCCGCAGTAGGAGCGTTGGTATAAACAGTCCAGCAGTCTACCTCTGTACCGATTTTATCAATATATAATTCCTTAAAAACATTTCCGCAGTTTGCACAGATGGCATGACCGTGGGAAGCATATCCTCCGTTATTGGCAAAGGCTTCCATCTTTCTGCTAAGAATCTGTCCATCCTTTGTTACCACAGCCTTGGTATGTCCGGTAATCTGATGTCTGGTTCTGGTGCCGTAAATGGTCTCCTCACGGGAAATCTCCAAACGCACCGGTCTTCCGCCCACCTGCATGGACATGTAAGCATTTAACGGCTCATACAATACGTCCTGTTTGTTTCCGAATCCGCCGCCGATATAAGGCTTAATGATACGAACTCTTCCTGCAGGAACCCCGAGAGCCATGGCTGTATATA
The DNA here is from genome assembly GCA_963548305.1 of uncultured Oribacterium sp. Taxonomy (GTDB): domain Bacteria; phylum Bacillota; class Clostridia; order Lachnospirales; family Lachnospiraceae; genus Oribacterium. The sequence goes on along the minus strand of CAUUUY010000081.1, from coordinate 869 downwards.
AACGAACGATATGGGGAATCTGGGTGGAGCAGACAATGGTAATCTTATCATTCACATCCACATAGGCAAAGGACACCGGAAGCTCGATATGGCAGTGAGAAATCTTCGGCGTATCATACACACGCTCAAGAGTGAAGATATTTTCCTCTCCATACTCTTCCTTCGCCTTCTTAAGACCTTCCTCAAAGGTATAATCCTTCTCTCCCATAGTCATGTGGCTATGAACAATAACATTGTCCTTACGAAGGTCCGGGTGAAGCGCCTGAGCTCCTTCCGCCAATGCCTCCTCCACGGTGGTCATCACTGGATACTCCTCGTACTCCACCTTTAAAAGGCGAAGAGCCTGGTCACAGGCCACTTCATTTTCCGCAATGACGCAGGCAATATCATCTCCGTAAATCCGGACTCTCTGATTCAGAAGCTTTCTGTCACAGATATCCTGGTGGGCTTTCTCTACAGACCAGGGGTGTCCTGCTGTGGGGAATTGAATATCCGGCACATCAAAGCAGGTAAGAATCTTTACGACTCCCGGTACCTTCTCCGCCTCCCTGGTATCAATGCTCTTTACCAAACCATTTCCGATGGTGGAATGGTAAACCTTACCGTGCAAAATATTCTTCGGCTCTAAGTCCGCAGTATACTTTGCTTCGCCTGTGACTTTTCCATAGGCATCAACACGAATCTTATCTTTCCCTACTGCACGCATGGAAACCCTCCTGACTGTTTGCAAATGCATCCATTGGTTACGAAAATACAAGGCCTTCTTCCTCCGGAATGGCTTTGTCTAAGTATAAAATCACCCATTTCTGGAGTCTATTCACAGTTTTTGCCAAGCTTTTTTGGTGCTTCTGTCATAGATTTAACAAAAA
>CAUUUY010000080.1:0-7299 GCA_963548305.1 uncultured Oribacterium sp. | reverse complement strand
AAGGGCTCCGTTTTCCTCTTTGGAATAGTAGTTGGCAAGCCTGGTAGCCTCACTATAAAGCTCCTGTCCCTCTCTTTGGTATAGATTCTGCCCGATAGCCTTTTCTCCGTAAAAATAAAGGAAAAGAAAGCCAAAGAGAAAAAACAGCAGGTAGGTGATGATAAATTTGATAAATAATCGTTTTCCCAAATTCCCTCCTGCCTTATTCTATCTATCCCAGTCTAAACTTGTAACCTATGCCCCAGACCGTGGAAATCTCCCACTCTTCCACCTGGGGAAGCTTCTCCCGAAGCCTCTTGATATGCACATCCACTGTCCGGGAATCCCCGGCAAACTCATAGCCCCAAATATGATCCAAGAGCTGCTCTCTGGTAAAAACCTGGTTGGGGGAGCTGGCTAAGAAATACAAAAGCTCCAGTTCTTTTGGGGGCATATCAATAGCCTTTCCTTTATAATGCACCGCATAATTGCTTAGGTTGATTACCAAGTCTTCGTAGGCAATGTATTTGCCCTTTCGTAAAAGATCTTCTCCCCCTTCCTTTTCCTTATCTTCCTCCAAAGGTGGCGAAAAGACATGCTGGCTTCTTCGCAAAACCGCCTTCACTCTGGCTACCAGCTCCTTGGTATCAAAGGGCTTTAGCATATAGTCGTCCGCTCCAAGCTCTAAGCCCAGCACCTTATCAAAGGTCTCTCCCTTTGCGGAAAGCATGATAATGGGCACATTGGAGCTTGTGCGTATCCTTCTGCAAACCTCATAGCCATCAATTCCCGGAAGCATCAGGTCCAAAATAATCAGTGCCACCGGCTCTTTTTCCAAACTTTTCAAGGCTTCTTCCCCGTCTTCACAGATTCGGGTATCGTAGCATTCCTTTTCTAAATATAGGGAAACCAGCTCTGCAATAGAACTGTCATCATCCACAATCAAGATTTTTTGTTTCTCCGCCATGCTTCCTCCTTTCTACTATCTTCCAATAATAAATATTCTAAAATTTTCTAGACCTACTCTTTTCTTCAATCATTATAGGAACTTAAGCAGCTCCTACTTTTTCTTCTTTTACCGGCATTTATTTCTTAAAGAAAGCAATGCTGACACCGTCAGAGCCTTCCCCATACTCTCCTAAACGGAAGGATTCGATATGCTTATTCTTTTTCAAGCATTCCTGCACCATCTTTCGAAGGGCTCCGGTACCTCTTCCATGAACGATTCGTACCTGAGGCAGTCTTGCCAAAAAGGCATCATCCAAATATTTATTTAACTCCGGCAACGCATCCGCCGTCATTTTTCCAATTAAGTTAATTTCCGGAGAGATTCCCAGCACCTTCCCTCTTCCGATGGAGGCGACTTTTCCCTGATTCTTTTCCGGCTTTTCCTTTTCCTTATGCTGGATAAATTCCACATCCTTGGCGGAAACCTTGGTGCGAAGCATACCTGCAGTAACGGTGAACATTCCATTTTTATCCGGAAGAGTGGTAACCGTTGCCACCATATCGTGCATGCTTAAAACCCTTACCTTGTCTCCGATGGCCAATTTCTTTAAGGAAATGGTTTGGGAAGGTCCCTTTACCATGGCGGAGGACAGAGCCTCGTCATTTTCCCGCATCTTTTGGTGCAGCTTGGTTCTGGTTTTTTCTCCCTCTAAGGCACTGCTCTTTCCTGCCTCCTGCCGACGTAGTTCCTTTACCACCTGGTCAGCGGTTTCCTTCGCCTCCCGTAAAATCTGAGCAGCCTCTTCTCTGGCTCTTTGCAGGATTTTCTCTCTTCCTTTTTCGATGCCTTTGGTGGATTCTCTGGCACGCTGCTTTAGGCTCTCCACCTCTGCCTTATAGCGCTCGATTTCTTCCTTTTCCCTCTGGGCAAGGCGTTTGGTATTTTCCAAATCCGCAATCACATCTTCAAAATGCAGGTCTTCCTCTCCCATGCGATTCTTCGCAGAAGCAATGATGTCCTTTCGAAGACCAAGCTTCTCCGCAATGGCAAAGGCATTGGACTTTCCGGGTACACCAATCAAGAGATGATAGCTAGGCCTGAGACTTTCCACATCAAAGGCGCAGGCGGCATTTTCCACTCCATCAGTAGACAAGGCGTAAAGCTTTACCTCCGCATAGTGGGTGGTGGCCAGGGTTCGAATTCCCTTTTGGAAAAGGTGGTCCAGAATAGCCAATGCCAAAGCCGCTCCCTCTGTAGGATCTGTTCCCGCCCCAAGCTCATCAAAAAGGCAGAGGCAGTCTTCCCTTGCCCCCTGTAAAATCCGCACCGTATTGGTCATGTGGGAGGAGAAGGTGGAGAGACTTTGCTCAATGCTTTGCTCATCCCCGATATCTGCATAAATCTCCCGATACACCGTAATGCTGGAGCCCTGGAAAGCCGGAATAAAGAGTCCCGCCTGCCCCATCAGTTGGAACAATCCTAAAGTCTTTAAGCAAACCGTCTTACCACCGGTATTGGGTCCGGTAATCACCAAAAGACTGAAGTCATCTCCCAGGCGAATGCTGATGGGCACCACTTTGTCTTTGGGAATCAGAGGGTGGCGGGCATCCAAAAGCACCGTCTTTCGTTCCTGATTCAAGATGGGCTTTACCCCGTCCATCTTATTGGCAAGTTTTGCCTTGGCAAAAACAAAGTCCAAATGACTTAAAATCTTTACATTTTCCCCCAGTTCCTCGGTAAAGGGCGCTAAAGAAAGGGAGAGCTGTAAAAGAATCTTCTCCACTTCCTTTTTCTCTAAAGACAAAAGTTCCCGCATATCATTTTCCAGCTGAACAATGGAGAAGGGCTCCATAAAAAGAGTAGCTCCTGAGCTACTTTCATCATGAACAATTCCCCGGAAAGCATTCTTATACTCCGCCTTAACAGGGAACACATGCCTCCCGTTTCGAAGGGTTATCACCGGGTCCTGCAACATAGAACGGTTATGCTGTAAAATTCGATTTAATTCCTGGTTGATTTTTTCCTCTAAGCCCTTTTCCTTCCTGCGCAGCTGGGAAAGCTCCGGACTGGCATCATCTGCCAGCTCCTCTTCGGAAAGAATACAACGTTGCAGCTCTCTTCGAATATCATCCAAGGGGGCTAAAGCCTGAAAATACTCCTGTAAAGCATCTTCCCTCTCTTCTCCCTGATCCTTTGCTTTTTTGGTCTTTTCTAAAATCAGGATAATATCATATAGCTCCGGAATGGAAAGGGCTGTGGATAAGGCTAAACGGGAAAAATAGGGGCGGACTTCTTTGATTCCCCGAAAGGAAATTCCTCCCCCTAAACGAATGCGGTCTTGTGCCGCCTCTGTTTCCGAAAGACTCTGCTCCACCTCTAAAAAGGCAGAAGAAGGCTCCAAGGCCTTCAACTTCTCCTTACCCAAAGAAGAGTCTGCCTCCTCCACTAATCGGTCTATGATTTTGTAAAACTCCAATGTCTTTAAGACCTTTTGGTTCATTCTATCCCTTTCTACTCTTGGACGAACTTGTCCGGATTTACTTCCGCTAGACGATATCCATTCAAAGCATTTCTATTTTATACCTATTTATAGAGAAAACTATTCCTTATCCAGCATCAGCTTTGCACAACCGTAAATTCCTGCATCATTTCCAAGCTTAGCCAGCATCAGCTCCGCCTTTTTGTTTAAAATCGGTGTGTGCTCCTCGTAATGCTTCTTAATAATCTGTAAGAGGAAGTCTCCTGCTCGAGAAACGCCCCCACCGATAACGAAAACCTCCGGATCCGCAATCATGGAAACCTGTGCCAAAACAATTCCCAGATAACGCATACTGCATTCTAAACTTGTGCTGGCCAGAATGTCTCCCTCTTTAGCCGCTTCACAAACAATCTTTGCGGTAAGGGCTTTTCCATAGATACGAAGAGAAGAAGGATCTCTGAACATCCGAAGAAAACGCTCTGCCTCCTTCACTATTCCGGTAGCGGAAGCCACCTGCTCCAGACAACCCATGCCGCCGCAGGCACAACGTTCTCCCTCCACATCCCGCACATGGATGTGTCCGATTTCCGCTCCTGCACCATGAGCGCCGGTAACAATTTTGCCATGCAGAATCAAACCGCCACCTACGCCGGTTCCCAAAGTTACCATCAGCATATCGGAGAAACCTCTTCCTCCTCCCTGCCAAAGCTCTCCAAGGGCCGCCACATTGGCATCATTTCCTACTGCACAGGGAATCTTTCCGCCCATCAGCTCTCTCATGATTTTTGCCGGATAAATGTCTTTCCAGCCTAGATTTACCGCAACAGGCACATGTCCGTCCGGCTCTACAGGTCCCGGTACACCGATCCCGATTCCTGCCACATCCTCATAGGCAATGGTCTTTTCCGCCAAATGCTTCTTTAACTCCTCAGCCACATCCGGAAGAATATACTTTCCCTGTTCCGCCTTTCTGGTGAGCACCTCCCATTTGTCCAACAGTACGCCGTTATAGGTAAAGATACCGCATTTTACGGAAGTTCCCCCTACATCAATGCCTACGCAATATTGATTCATCTTATCCCTCCTCTGTAGCCGGCTACACAGCTTACTCTTCTGAATGCTTCTAAAAGCACATGGCTGAAGCTTTTTCTATTTTACCCGAATAGCCTCTTCCCTGTTTCGATATGCCAAGAATAAATCCGTTCCCCCGAACTGAATTTTTGACAAAGAACGAATGTATTGCAAACCTTCTTCGGTCTCCCCATTATAACGCAGTCTGCCTTGAAAATCATAAACTTTAAAATATTTCTCTTGATAGAGAATCACCTTGTCCTGACTTAATTCCATGTTGTTGCCCATAAAGTCTATGGGTTTATCCAAAATTTTCTCTCCGGTCTTTCGGAAAATCAAAAGTCTATAGGGTTTTTCCTGCTTTTCCTTTTTCCTTCCGGAAGAACTTTTCGTCTTTTGCTTTTCTTTACCGACATTCTCTTTGCTTTCTGTAAGAGTACTTCCACTTGCTACAGGACTTTGTTTCTTTGTCTTCGGTTCTTTAGTATTGCCGCCCTTTGTACCCTCTTTGCCTCCGGACTTTCCCCCATCCTCCTGAGGCTCACCTCTTTGATCCGTAAGGACTGCAAGGTAATTTTTATCATAGGAAATCATCCGAATCGTTTCCGGAATTTCTACCTTTTTCTTCAGCTCCGGACTGGTTCTGACTTTCGTGGAGAAGAAAGCCAAGCCCCCATCATACGCCGCAAAGGATTCCTCATCAGTAAAAAACTGTACTCTTCCCACAATGCCGCCGGAAAAATCATCGGTAAAGCCCCCTACCACTCGGTCAGCACCGGCATTTTTCCCTAAGGAAGAAAAATTATAGTAAACCACTCTGGATTTCACAGTGGTCTGTTCCAAATGGGCAAATGCTACACAGAGCTCCGTCCCATCCGGAGATACGGACAAATCCATGGGATAACCGTCCCCCGACATCACCGACTTGATGCCGATGTCCAGATTTTTGCCCTCCTTGGAAAATACCGTGATATAGGTTCCCTGATCCTCCGACAAAAGCGCATAAACCACACCTTTTTCGGAAATCCGTAATTTTTCTATGGTACTGGGCGCTTCCCCCTGCCCGCTAAGTCCCTGGGCAGAAAAAATATACAGCCTGGTACCGCCCTGCTCACCGATTACCGCATAGTCTCCGGAAACCGAAACCAGAGCTCGTCCCATTTCAAAGGCCTGATTCCAAAGCACCTTTCCTTGGGAAGAAACATACTTCGCCCCGTCCTTACTGAGTTTGATTACGCCATCCCGGTAAGGAAAATAGCTGTATTCCTCCTCTACGCCCTTACTTTCTTCCAGACTGTCCTTCCATAGAAGTTCTTTTTGTCCAAAACGTCTTCTTCCATAAAAGAAAAAGCCTACCGCAAAAAGGAAGAAAAGAATCAACAAAAAAGGAAGCCAAAAGTTTTTCGCCGTTAAAGAAAACGGATTGTCTTCTGCCTTTCTCTCTTCGTCCTGCCGTTCTTCTAAAAGACCTTCTTCCGCCTTACTTCCGATGATGACCCTTTGCTTTAATTTCCTTTTTCTTGATTCTCTTTCCCGATCCGCCAAAGCCTACTCCCTATCTTAACTTAACGGTATCACTGCTCCGGATACATTCCTTTAGCAATATAACTTGGGGACGTATCCTTTTTGCGATACAACTGCTCCGAATATACTCCCTTAGCGATATAATTGTTCCGGATATAAGCCCTTTGCAATACATTCCCGTAAAGCTTCTTCCGCCAATGCACGGTCTTCCTGATAGGTCACACCGAACCAACGGTCATGATCCTCTAAAACCTTTACTCTGGCCTTTCCTTCCTTCATCAGGCAATCCACCTCTCTGGGCAACAGATACTCAGACTTTGCTTCCTTGCCGTATTTCTCCAACCAAGAAGGGAATTTTTCAATCAGTACATCCAGAAAATGCTCCGGAAGGCCAAACATGTTCATGGAAGCAATGGCATCCTCCTGCAGCTCCACAACTTTCTTCTGTTGATTTTCTCCTCGTAAAACGCCGTCTTCCTTGCGTTCAATATTGTAGGTTTCGGAAATGGACTGAAGATAACCTTCTGCACTCACCTGACAAATTCCACGATTTACAGAACCGTACTTGGAAAGGGTATTTACCAAATGATAGCCTGCCATGCACATTTCCATCATACCGGAATCCGCTCTGTCTGCCTGTAAGAAATCATTGATTAGACGAAAGCCCTCTTTTCCGTAGAAATCATCCGCGTTAATCACTCCAAAGGGTCCCTGTACCTGCTTTCTGCACTGCATTAATGCATGGGCTGTTCCCCAGGGCTTTGTACGCCCCTCCGGCACGGAAAATCCCTCAGGCAGTGCTGTGATTTCCTGAAAAACATAATCCACATCCGCAATCTTTTCAATTCTCTTCCCGATAATTTCCCGGAAGTCTTCCTCAATATCCTTTCGAATCACAAAAACCAGCTTTTCAAAACCTGCTTCCAAGGCATCATGCACGGAATAATCCATGATGATTTCTCCATGGGGGCCGATTTTCGCCAGCTGTTTAATGCCCGCACCGTAACGGGAGCCCAATCCCGCAGCCATGATTACCAACGTTGTTTTCTTTCCCATAAGTCTCTCCCTTCGGGTGGCTATTGTATAAAAAAGGAATGTACCGACTATCCTTTTGCTATCTCTTTTCCTATCCTTTAAAGATAAGGGAAAAATGACGTTTCGTCCAGTCTTTCTATTGGAATTCTGTAAGCAATTAAGAAAATACGCTCCGATGCAGTACAGGTCTGTAATGGGGGCACGCTCCCGCTAACTTCGCCTTCGTAGCAGTACTAACTTCAAGCTTCGCTTTGCTCGCTTT
>CAUUUY010000079.1:0-7418 GCA_963548305.1 uncultured Oribacterium sp. | reverse complement strand
AATTACGCCGTTTATGGGCTCTTGACTCTTTCGCAACTGTCAAAGACGGGATTATTTAACATTAGCATTATATATAGTCAAGCAGGAAGTAAGAAGATATTTTTGGCTCAAAGCATTGCGTAAAAATTATAAAAATTGTAAAGAGATAAGATGCTCTTTTCTTGTATCTCCTGCGGAAAGCATGATATTATGGGGAATATTGAAAATCCTGATAGGAGGTTTTCGTGAAGGTCGATATGAAGCTTTTGGGAAGGCCGATAGAAAGCAAAAGGAGAAGGATGGAAAGAAGAGAGTGGAAAAGGGAAGCCAGCAACGGGCTTGGGAAAATTTATAATGTTCTGTGGCAGGAGGAAAGTCTTGAAAAGAAAGGGATTCTTTTTGTTCTCCACGGGATGCAGGGGCATATCGGAAAATATCGTTACCTTTTTGAGTATATGGCGAAGCAGGGTTATGTGGTTTGCGGAATGGATATTCAAGGCCATGGAAAAAGTGCCAATATCCCCGGCTACTTTGGGGACAGCTCCGGCTGGGAAAGTATCATTCATGACATTCACAGAAGCCTCTTGCAGATCAAGAAATGGTTTCCGAATCTGCCTGTGTTTCTCTTTGGCCATTCCATGGGGTCCTTCCTGGCAAGAGATTATGCGGCAAGCTATGGAGCGGACTTAAAGGGCTTACTGCTTTCCGGAACGGCAGGGGGAAGCCCTGTACTGCTTCCGGTGCAGGGCTACATTGCTGTTCAAAAGAAGCTTCGAGGAGCTAAGGATGATGCGCTAAAGGAAAGCATTCTCCTGGCGAAGTATTTCAACAGACATATTCCGAATCCCAAGAGCCTATCAGCTTGGATTTGCACTAAAGAAGAGGTGAGTCAGGCAAATGGTCGGGATCCTTTGGCAGTGGGCTTTACTCTGGGGGCTTATGCCGACCTCCTGGCTGCTTTGGTAAGGGTTAATGAATATGCGGAAATCAAAAAGCTGAAGGATATTCCCTGCTTTATTTTTTCCGGCGGTGCGGATCCGGTGGGAGAATACGGCAAGGGGCCGGCCAGTCTTTATGCTATGTTAAAGCAGCTGGGAAATCCCAAGCTTAAGCTTCATATTTTCCCCAAATTACGGCATGAAGTCTTGAATGAAGAGGTACGTCCGATTCTTTTACAGGAAATGACGGCGTTTATGGAAGAGGTAAGACAAGAACGTAACTAGGATAGAAGACAAAAGTTCCGCTAACGATGTAAGGTAAGATTTACCTAAGATGTAAGGCAGGATTTGCAATAAGAAAACTTGAAAAAAGCGAATGAAATTACCGGGAAGGAGAGGAAATGGAGAAAAAAATACTCTATATCCATCGAAAAGATGTCGATAAAGTAAATAAAGTCAGGGGAGTGGCTATCATTCGCAAGATTCGGCTGCTGTCTGCACCGGAAGAGGAGATACTGAGTCTGCCGGAGGACGCGGAGCTCTTGAAATTCATCGGATTTTCCCCCAAGGAGGTGGGAGAATTTTTGACGGATTTAAAGAAGCTGGGCATCCGGGTGGATTTAAAATGTATGGAAACGGAGCATAATAGGGATTGGAGTCTTTTGCAGCTGTATAAGGAGCTGGAGGAAGAGCATCAGTATATGACCGCAAGAAGACAAGAGCAGCAGAACGAGGAAAATCCTTCTTAAAGAGAACGATTTTTAAATAAGAAAAAGTCTTCTTAAATACAAGAGAACTATTCTTGAATAAGAAAAAGGGAGAAGCTATGCAGGAAGAGCAGGATAAGAAAAAGAGTAGTCGGAAGAAGCCCCAAAGCTTTTTGGGAGAGCTTTTTGAGTGGGTGAAGATTCTTTTGGTGGCAGGAATTGCCGCATTTTTACTGAACAATTATGTGATTGCCAATTCCACCATTCCCACCGGATCTATGGAAAATACCATTATGGCGGGAAGCCGTGTTTTCGGTTCCCGGCTTCATTACCGTTTCGGACAGGTGGAAAGAGGGGATGTGGCCATCTTTTTGTATGGCTACCAATGTCGAAATGACCATCAGATTTACCGGGAAAACGATAAGGGAGTCTGCCCCTATGACGGCCGGGAGGATAAGAGAAACCAGGTCATTTACTATGTAAAGAGAGTCATCGGTATGCCGGGAGACCATGTGGAAGTAAAGAAGACCGGGGAAGTGGATGCCGGAATGATTAAGAAGCTGGCGGTACAGTCCTCTTCCGGAAAGGTGCCGGTGGGTACCGTATACATTAACGGAAAAGCCATTACGGAAAGTTATTTACCGGAGCCCATGATTGTGGATGGCAACCAATTTCCGGAGGTGGATGTGACCGTGCCGGAGGGCTGCTACTTTATGATGGGAGACAACCGAAACAATTCTGCGGATGCCCGTTTCTGGGGAGAAAACCAGTTTGTAAAGCGGGAGAAAATGTTGGCTAAGGTATACATTTGCTATTGGCCTTTAAACCGGGCAGGATTCATCCATTAAGTCGGAACAGACAGGAGAGTAAAAAAGCGGTGAAACTCCGCTTTTTTTCACATTTTCAACACAGGAACACAGTAGAATCTTAAAAAACGCATTGAAGGAGGTGTCTTTATGGGAAAGACAGAGGGACAGAAGTTAGAAGAGAAGTTGTGTTTTAAGCCTCAGCATATCGCAAAGGAAAGACCGGAGGATTTGCAGAAGGCTATGGACTTTGCGGAGGGCTACAAGACCTTCTTAGACCATTCCAAGATTGAAAGAGAATGCGTAAAGTACAGCGAGGAGCTGGCGAAGAAGGCGGGCTACAAGGAATTTGCAAGAGGCGTGAAGTATAAAACCGGAGATAAGCTATACTTTATCAACAGAGGCAAGAACATTTTCCTGGTAACCATGGGAAAGAAGCCCTTGGATCAGGGAATTCATTTTAATATTGCCCACATTGATTCTCCAAGAATCGACTTAAAGCCCAATCCGCTTTATGAGCAGGAAGAGCTTTCTTATTTTAAGACTCACTATTATGGGGGAATCAAGAAGTACCAGTGGAGTACCATTCCTCTGGCTCTTCACGGAAGAGTAATGTTCCGGGATGGCAAGCATGTGGATTTTGACCTTGGAGAGAAGGAAGGAGATCCTATCCTGGTGATTACCGACCTGCTTCCCCACCTTTCCAAGAAGCAGGACGACCGTAAGTTAAGTGACGGTATCCGGGGAGAGGAGTTAAATATCCTTTTGGGCTCTACCCCCATTGATGACAAGGAAGTAAAGGAAGCCTTTAAGCTGAAGATTCTTTCCATTCTTCATGAGCAGTACGGCATGGTAGAGCAGGACTTTATGCGGGCTGAGCTTACCTTAGTTCCTGCACAGAAGGCTTGCGATGTGGGACTGGATCGTTCCATGGTGGGCGCTTACGGGCAGGATGATAAGGTTTGTGCTTATACCGCTTTGATGGCGGAGCTGGAGTGTAAGACTCCGGAATTTACTTCTCTTACCGCATTGGTGGATAAGGAAGAAATCGGCTCCACCGGAAATACCGGAATGCAGTCCGATGCTCTTCTCCACTTTGTAGAGGATTTGGCGGAGTGTGAGGGAGAGAGAGTACGGGACATCCTGAGAAACTCCATTTGTCTTTCTTCCGATGTAAATGCAGCCTATGACCCGACCTGGGCGGATGTATATGAGAAGCAGAACTCCTGTTTCTTTAACCATGGTCCGGTTCTCACCAAGTACACCGGCTCCAGAGGAAAGGGCTATTCCAATGATGCTTCCGCAGAGACTATGCAGAAGGTTATCGGATACATGGAAGATGCCAAGGTTTGCTGGCAGGTGGGAGAGCTTGGTAAGGTAGACGAAGGCGGCGGAGGAACCATTGCCATGTATATGGGTAATATGAATGTGGATACCGTAGACTTAGGAGTAGCAGTTCTTTCCATGCATGCGCCATTTGAATTGACAGCAAAGCTGGATGTTTATTATACTTACAAGGCATTTTTAGCTTTCAATAGAGAGTAAACTCATTGGCAGCAAAAATATCGAAAACATGGAAAGAATTTTTCCAGGAAACTAAGGAGTATTATGAGAAAAAGAAAATTATTTGCATCGGCAGCCATTCTGGCTATGGCGATTATGGCAGCAGCCTGCGGCAAGAAGACAGAGACCAAGGAGTCCGAGAAGGCTTCCGGAAGTGAAGTAAGTTCCTCCACCTTAACCGAGGACAGTCCTGAGATTAAAGAGCTGGAAGCTCTGAAGGTTCCTGCTGAGCCTAAGCTTTCCGAGATGGGAAGCATCACAATTCCGGATTTAAAGAGCATTACCGTTACGGTAGCGCCATTGGAGAATGTAACCCAGGAAGAAGTGGACAATGCCATCCAGCAGACCCTGGATCAGAATCCTACCGTGGTAGACGATGCAGCCAAGGAAGGAGATACCGTAAATATCGACTACAGCGGCTCCATTGACGGAAAGAAGTTTGACGGCGGTACAGCGGAGAAGCAGGATTTAAAGCTTGGCTCCGGACAGTTTATCCCCGGATTTGAAGATCAGCTGATTGGTAAGAAGGCCGGAGAGGATGTTACCGTAAAGGTTACTTTCCCGGAGAGTTATGGCAATGAAGAGCTTGCCGGAAAGAATGCGGAATTTGCGGTAAAGATTCATGAAGTAAAGCGTCCTGCTACCTTGACGGATGAATGGGTAAAGAACTATGACGGCACCACTGCGGAAACCGTAGAAAGCTATCGCGATCAGGTTCGTGAGCAGCTTCAGGCCAGAAAAGATTTTAACTACCACTCCAACATTCAGGATCAGGCACTTCAGGCGATTAGTGAAAAAGCTACCGTTAAGCCCTCCGAGAAGCTTATGGAATATGCAAAGGCTTACCTTTTAGATGCAACTCTTAAACAGATGAAGAGCTACGGCTTGTCCGTTGCGGATATCATCAACATGTCCGGAAAGACCGTGAAAGAGTATAAAGAGGATGCCTATGCCAAAGCGGAGGATTATGCAAAGCAGCTTTTCTTAATGCGAAAGCTGGCGGACGATCAGGGCATTAAGGTAACGGATGCTTTATTGGATGAGCTGGCTGAGGCGGAGTCTTCCTTAACCGGAGAAAAGACCAATCGTGTGAAGCTGATTGAGCAGTACGGTAAGGAGCTGGTAGAAGAAGCGGCAATCCGTAATAAAGTAATGGAATACATTGAGTCTCAGATTACCGTTAAGAATGAAGAGCCTTCCGTAATCATGGAGCAGGACAGCGATAAGGGCAAGGAGAGCAAGGCAAGCGAAGCCGAGACAGAGGCTGCAAAGGAGCAGGAGTCCTCTGTAAGCAAAGAATCCTCTGCAAGCAAAGAATCCTCCAAGGCTAAGGACGATTCCAAGAAGAAGGAAGAGACCATCGCTTCTACAGAGGAAAGCTCTGTAATGGCTACCATCGAAACCAAGGCAAAAGAGTAATAGACAGCGGCGAAAATTTATTTCGCTTTATGGAAAAAGGTCTGAAAAAGGGAAGTTTCCCGATTTCAGGCCTTTTTTATGCGTAATGAGTACCACTTTCGCAGTGTGGGATATCTCGTTTGCCCCGGACGTATAGCCGGAAACTCTGTAATATCTTCTAAAAAAATCTTGACAAAAATACTTTAGCATAGTAACGTATTAGCATGATAGCAAATAAAAGTAAAAAACGGAGAAGGAAAGGGAGAAGAGTATGAAAAAGTTTGGAAGAAATCTTTTATGGATGGCAACTGCAGGAGTTTTGGCACTGGGCATGGTGGCTTGCGGAGGAAAGAGTACTACCGGAAGTAGCTCCGGAAGCAAGGAAGAGGGCAGTACGCAGGCAGGCAGCGAGCAGGCCGGTACCGAGAAGGCAGGAGAAAAGGCAGAAGCCAAGGTGGAGGGCAGCAACGGAAGCCTCACCGTGGGCTTTGACCAGGAATTCCCTCCCATGGGCTTTGTAGGCGAGGATGGAAGCTATACCGGCTATGACCTGGAGCTGGCAGAGGAAGTGGCAAAGAGATTGGATTTGACCTTTGTACCCAAGCCCATTAACTGGGATGCCAAGGATTTAGAATTAAATTCCGGAAACATTGATTGCATCTGGAACGGCTTCGGTATGGAAGGCCGTGAAGACAGCTATACCTTTGTGGGACCTTACTTAGCCAATAAGCAGGTTTTTGTGGTAAGAGAGGACAGCGATATCAGCAGTCTATCCGATTTAAAGGGGAAGGCGGTAGAGGTGCAGAAGGATTCCACCGGACTTACCGCATTAAATCGAGAGGAAAATAAGAGCTTAAAGGATAGCTTCGGCAGCCTCACCGAGGTGGGAGACTACCAGAATGCCATGATGGATTTGGAATCCGGTGCCTGTGACGCCATTTGTATGGATTCCGTAGTGGCGGAATATCAGATTAAGACTTTTAAAAAGAAGGCTAAGGTTCTTTCCGAAAGCCTGACGGAGGAGCAGTACGGTATTGGCTTCAAGAAGGGGAACACCGAACTTGCGGATAAAGTGAAGAAAACCCTTTTGGAAATGAAGGAAGAAGGCGTGATTGATAAAATCAATGAAAAATGGTTTGGTACAACGGAAGGTTTTATCTTACAATAGGAAAGACAAAATTTTAAGACGGCAAAAAAGCGCGTCTTGAAGAAAATAGTAAGGAAAATTCACTAATGCAATAGAGTGAATTTTTCCAGTGAGCAAAACTAAATCGGTAGAATAAGACTAAATCAATAAAGTAGTAGAGAAAAAAGAAAGAGGAAAAGGGGAGAAAAAATGGAGTGGACTGTGGTGCTGTGGAAGCTGGGAGAAGGATTGCTTGTGAGTTTGGGAATCTTCGCCATAACCCTCCTTTTTTCTTTGCCCTTAGGTCTTTTGGTGGCCTTTGGGAGAATGCATAAAAACCCCTTGATATCGGGAATCATCAAAATCTACATTTCCTTTATGCGGGGAACCCCCTTAATGCTACAGCTTTTTATGGTGTATTACGGCCCCTATTACATTTTCAAAGTAAGTCTCCATCCGGGTTACCGCATGACAGCGGTATATATCGGATTTATTCTGAATTATGCGGCATATTTTGCGGAAATCTATCGTTCCGGAATTCAATCCATGGACCGGGGGCAGTATGAGGCGGCGGAAATTCTCGGTTACAGCAAAATGCAGTGTTTCTTCCGTATTATCCTTCCCCAGGTTTGGAAGAAGATTCTTCCTTCCATTACCAATGAGGTGATTTCTTTGGTAAAGGATACTTCTTTAGCCTTTTCCATTTCCGTGATGGAAATGTTTACCCAGGCCAAGGCCCTGTCTTCCTCCCAGAGCTCCATGTTCCCCTTGATTATGGCAGGAGTGCTTTACTACATTTTCAATTTTGTGGTAGCCTTTATTATGGAACAGATGGAAAAGAAGATGGCGTATTATCAATAGAATTGGATGGCATAGAAGATGTGGGAGTGTCCATCTGAGG
>CAUUUY010000078.1:0-7555 GCA_963548305.1 uncultured Oribacterium sp. | reverse complement strand
AAGCACAAAGAAGAGCTTACACGCTCTTCTCTCCTGCGTATTTTTGATAAGTATATTGTCCATGGGCGTTGGTCGCCTTGCCGTCCCCGTAATATATGGCATATTTCGGGCAACGGTGAAGACAGCCTAGGCACATGGTGCAGTCTTCTTTCACCCAAACCGGCTTTTTATTCTGCATTTCAATAGCCTGAACCGAGCATTTCTTTGCGCAAAGTGTACAGCCGATGCAGGCGTCGGACACAGAAAGATTCTTGGTCTTTCGCATTTTGCCGTCATAAATCTTTTTCGCCACCCTTCCTACAAATTCGGGTACCGTGAAATCCATCTCTTTTCCTTTTTTCTTTTCGGAAAGTAATACCTTAAGCTCATTGATTTCCTCTTCCGCTTGCTTTAAGCTGTTTTTCACCTTTTCCCCATTGGATAAGTCAAAAATCACAGTCCAGGTATCCGGCATACGAATATCGAATTTCACATCCAAGGCTAAGCCTTTTTCTTTTAAAAGACTATCCGCAATCGAAGATGCTGCCCCCGTTGTCGTTCCGAATGTTCCCACATAAAAGCTGTAGGGCTTCGTTTCATACTGAAGCTTCAACTTTTCCAAGAACGCATAAACAATGCTGGGAAGTCCCCAAGCATAGGTAGGGCTTAAAATCCCAAACCTTCCATCTCTTACCGTATAGGCATAGCTTTCTTCCTTGCAGGCTTCCTCAATGGATATCATTTCTTCCTGCGGCTCTTTAATTTTCTCTGCTACATGTTTGGTATTTCCGGTAGCTGAAAAATAAAATAACATCTTCCTTACTCCTCACTTTGTTTCTTTATTAATGCCCTATGTTCTTCACTCCTTCTGTTCATTTGCTTAAACAGTTTCCTTGTAGCAGAACTTTTGAAGAATAGATGATCGGTAAAGAAAATCGAGACGGATACTTCTGAAGAAAGTTTCCTATCTAATGTTTTTTTGTAAAATATACTTGACATATAAAAACGAAGGTGTATATTGGTTGTGTAAAATATTTACGACATTTTGTAATACGTATTGCTTCCTCCAAAAAGTGAGAATGCAAGAAAAGGAAAGGAGTTTTCGATGAATTATTTCAACTTAGGAATCGCTATAGGTTTTTTTGCAACTTCCCTCTTAGTTCTATTTCGTAACAGATTGAGTAAGGATAAACAGGATTGCTATGATGAAAGGCAGGTAATCGTCCGGGGGAAGGGCTATCAATACGCTTTTTTCACCACCATGGGACTCCTTATGCTGTACGCTGCTTTTGCCGAGCCGATTGAGAAATATTTGGAAGCCGGGATTATTCCCCTTGCCATTCTTCTTTTCTCGGGACTGATCCTGATGGGATACTGCCTTTTCCATGATGCCTTCTGGGGGCTTATCAGTAAGAAAAATAAAAGGATTGGCATTACTGTATGGGCTCTGTTCAGTGTACTGAACGTCTTTAACACCGTAGAGAATATCTCTCCCGATAAAATGTGGATTGCCGGAAGGCTCAGCAGCCGCTTTATGCTTCCTCTCCTTCTCAGTATCTTTTTTGCCATTGCCCTGATTCTTATGCTACTGAAGAATCGAATGAAGAATGATGAAGAGTGAGGTGGAAAATGAAGAATCTGCGTTTAAAATCCGCTCGGGCAGGAAAAGACCTGTCTCAACAGGAACTGGCAGATCTGGTAGGCGTCAGCAGGCAAACCATCAATGCCATAGAAAAAGGGGACTACAACCCTACCATCCGTCTCTGCCTAGCCATTTGTCATGTACTGGGGAAAACATTAGATGATCTGTTCTGGGAGGAAGGGGATGAGGCACCATAAATCAGTTCCTCTAACTCTTTATCCGAAAGACTGCCCTCTTCATATAATTTTCGGAGTAAGCTCTCCGAAAATTCTTGTTCATAATAGTCTTTGGCAAAGTCCCGGAATTTCTCGAAACTTTCAAAGGCATAGGCTAGTAACCACTGCCCACCATCATTTTCCGCTAAGGAATTTTGATGTAGTTCTCCGTCATACCAGAGGAAAAAAGTCGTTTCTCTTTTTTCCTTTGGTGAAAAGAGATTTTGATATTTCTCCGGAAGCCCGGCATAGATCCGCTCAAGTAGCCTTTGCTCCTCTTGTTCTTTCGCAAACAGATTCAATGCACTTTCATGCGCGAATCCTTTCACCAGCACCAGCTTTTCCGTAAAAATCACGGATAAGGAATCACCTGCTCCATTATCCACATGATAATGAAGCCTTTCCCCGTCTTCTGTCCTTCGAATTAAACGAAGATACTCTTCAGAAGGATCTGCCAAAGCATTATCCAAAACATATAATGCTTCAAGCTTCCGTTGTATTTCATTCCAATCCCTATATTTCATAAAACACTCACTTTCCGTCGTTATCTTCGTTCTCTCCACAAAGCTCTTTTAATTCCTCAAAGCTATAGTCCCGATAGACCTTTCCTCGTCCCAGCAAAGAATCTGCCGTTTCCGGCAGGGCTTTCAACAGTGCTGCCGGCTGAATTTCCTTCGGCAAAGGAATCAATTCTCCATCCGCATCTTCCGCCTGATGTGCCATAAAAATAAACTCTCCTCTTTCCCAGTCCATGGCAAAGCTATTCATCACTTCTGTAGCGGACACTTGCAAGAGACTTTCTTCCTGCGAGATGATATTTTCATAGAGAAATTCATACAGGGCTTCCTTACCGATTTTGATTACTCTAACGGTGTTTTCCTTCATCCTTTTCCTCCCTAATCTTTATCCGAACTTTATCCGAAAATAGCTTCCCTAATTCTTTTTAAACTTTCTTCATTCTCCAAATATTCATGCATAAAGGGATACATAAAGAAGCTCATGGGGCGAACCTGCGTAGGACTGGCTACATCCCAAAGCTTACTTTTTGCCCAGCACTCTATGACTTCCAATACCTTGTCTTTTTGCCCGAGATACCCATAGCAAATACAAGCTTGCTCGTAATACAGTTCCCCAAGATTTAAGTCCTTGATTCTTTCATAATAGTCCACTGTATCCTCCGGACTGCCCTTCATAAAAAGTAAATTCAAAAGCTTCTTCCGATCAAAGTCTTTTTCCGGATTCAGCTTGCCCTCTGCCATCAATTCCGAGGTCGTTTTTGGTGCTTTTGGCGGCTGATACTCTCTGCTCCTTGATTCCGGTAAAATATCCTGCTGCATATAGTCCAGGAGGATCTTGCAATAATTGTATCGTTGGCAAGAGCCCTTAAGGCATTTCTCTTCCTCTGCTTCCATTAAGCGACTTTGTTCTTCCTGAAGAGCTTTACTTACTTCTGCTTCCCGTCCGATTTTCTTTGCCGCAAAGCACATGGCCATCATATATTCGTTGGCTACATTGGAATAATACCACTCATCCCAAAAGGGCATTAGAAGAAGAGTATGGCTTACCGCTTCTTCATACTTTCGGTCAAAAAACTCCACCCCGGCCCTTACCGCAAGATTTTGGTGAGGAAATTTCTCTTCAAAGGCATCTAGTTTAGCCAAACTTTCAGCGGAACCATTTTTAATTTCTTCGCAAATGTCTCTGTACTTCTTCGGTAGTTTTATTGCTTCCATAATCATCCCTTTCTCGGACAATATTCCCGTTATCATTACTGCTTCCCTGTAATATCAAAATCCGGATTCCCCCTCAGTCTATGGTCAGTAAAATATCATCCACAAACTCTGACAGCCCTGCTGCTGCATAAATCACCTCATCCGGATCATGGATATAGCAAAGAATCTGCCCCTCTCTTCCTTCCTTATCCGGGTCAAAATCCAACATCAAAAAACAACTGTCACAATACTCCGCAAAAGGAATCCATTGCTTATGAAAAAGATAGGGTTTAATCCTGTTATCCCGCATTTTCTTTATGTCTTCTTCAGTGAAAAAGTCCGGAAACTCTGTCAGAAGAGCATCTCTGTTCTGAAAATATTGCTTCGTCCTCTCAATCTGCTTCATACTCATCAGGTTAAATGACATTTCCACACCATGGATTACAGAAGGTAAAATACTAAAATATTTGCTTCCGTTTTTATAGCTGTAAAGCTCCCTAAAGTCTTTCGGTAGTTTAATGGAGAGCTTCTTCTCAAAAGCTTCTATCTCTTTCTGCGAAGCACCGGGAATCTCTTGATACTCCTCCCAATATCCCTCTTCTACCGGATCATCCATGTCCAGTTCTTCAAAATTTTCTAAAACATACTGTTCTATCCGCTTTATCTTCTGAATAAGATCCATTTCTACTCCTGCTTTCTTTATCATGAATATTCGATTTTATCCTAAATATTCAACGCAAAAATACTTCCGCATTTCTTTAAGCGATAGTAATTATACTATATCTATCCTAAAGAAGCAGGAAGTAATATGTATTGTAATTCACAATACATTGCATTACAATTAGGTAGAAAGGTGGTGATATGATGAAAGATGCAACAGTAAGTGCTCGTGTAGAATGTAATGTTAAAAATGAAGCAGAAGATATTTTGCAAAAACTGGGTGTTCCTGTCTCTGTTGTAATAAATTCCCTTTATCGACAGATAATATACAATCAGGGTATTCCCTTCTCCCTTACGATTCCCAAGGAACCGAAAACTCTTGATCAACTATCTAAAGCTGATTTAAATGCAAAGCTCTCCCACAGCTATAACCAATCACTTCGTAAGGAGGGGCGTCCGTTTAATGAGGTTTTTGATGAAGTAGAAGGGAGTTTAAGATAAATGGACTCCTTTGAAATCATCATGACTCCCGATGCTACTAAAGATCTTTTAGAACTTAAAGATTATATTTCGGATAATTTACTCGCTCCGGACACTGCCCTATTTTATATTGAATCCATTCGTAAGAAAATAAATACCTTATCGCAAATGCCGGATCGAGTAAAACCCGTGGAAATAGAACCATGGAAATCTATCGGTATACGAAAAATCATGGCAAAAAACTTCTATATCTACTATCGAATTAATCAAAAAGATAAACAAGTCTACATTTTAAACATTCTATATAATCGCAGAGATCAACTAAGGCAACTTGCTACTAAGTTCAAATAAAAATGAATGAACAAGCCAAAATATAACTTAAGCTTTCTCCCGATTTTTCCTACCACAAACCAAATGGTCACTATATTAAAGAACAATGACTTTCTGTTTTGCAATTGAATAGTATAAACAAAATTATCATAAATAAATTTATAATGTGGAAAGCCAACCTGTGAATTATAGGCAAAAAAGGCGAGCTAAGTAAATCAGAATCAATATAAGGAAATTGCTTTTATATGTCTTTCCACTGCAATTCTCCCCCGTCAGGGCCAAGATTTATAGGAACGCCCTCTTCCGCAATGATAAATTCCATAATTTCTCCTCCGCTTCCTAATCTAATCGAATCAAAATTCCAGAAAAAGATAATTTATTATATCACGAATAGAACTCTCCTATGTTATACTTAAAAATCTCTAGAATAATTTATTTTTTACCATTATAGCAAAAGTTATAGGAAAAAAATAAGATTCTTTATTTAAAGCATTTATGATACGAGTGGAAAGAAAGGAGATCGAAAATGGATTTAAGCTCAGAGGAAAAAAAGAAACTAAACTCACTCCGGAAAACGGCACAATTTCAGCGTAGTTGGAAAGCCATACGGAATATCCTCACTTGGAAAGAAAGAGTACAACATTATTTTATTGGGAACATGCTTCTACTCTTTCTTTGCTTTATTGTCGGAGGAGGTTTAATCCTCCTCCTAGATGAAGGTATTCTTCCCCGCAGTGATTTCATGAACGGACTTATGAAACACCTCGCTAGACTGGTTCTATTTCTTGTGGAATTCCAAATTCTCAGTGTCCTATTTTATGCCTTGTTTGGTCCCGGTTGGGAAGCAAAGCGAAGAACTAAACTTCGCAGTCTTTATGAGCGGGAAATTCTTGCACCAATTTTGCAAGTCCTTTATCCTTCAGCGCAAATCGACACTGAACATGACATGTCCCCGAATCATGTAAATGAAGTAGTCCCTTCTGCAGAACACTATATTCAATCCGGAATACTTCAACTTAATGATGAGAGAAATCTCCAAACAGTGGATTTATATGCATACAGCATCACAAAAGGAAAAGACAGTCACGATGTTACCCACTTTCTCGGACAAGTCTACTCCATAAAGAACACACTCCCTTTAAGAGGAGAATTACGGATTGTTCCGACAGAGCATTTCCTTAATATGGAGACTCAAGAAGGCTATCTTGGCACCATGCAAGGCGGCAAAAAAATCGATGTAGAAGATATACAGCACAACGAACACTACAACATTTATTGTACGGACGAACAATCTGCAAGAAAGTTCTTAAGCCCCACTGTTATCGAATGGTTTAACAGCATGTGTTCACGTTGCAAGCTTTCCTTTTACAGTAACGAGTCTCGGATTTATTTTGCAAATTATAACAATCGGTATTTTTTTGCCGCACCAAAGGACAAAGAAAGCCTCAGGGCATGGCGGATAGAAGAAACGGCAATACAGCTAAAATATGCCTTCTATTTTGCAAACGAAGTGACGGAGATGCTCCATAAGAACGAAGGATTTTCATAGGACTCTGCTTTCCTTTGCATAGAAACTCTTTCTGTGCATAAAATCTCTTTCTTTGCATAATATCTCTTATTTTGCCTTACTTAATTTCACCTTAGGAACAAGGAAGTACAGAGGAATGATATTCAGTACAAATGTTGTGATAAAGAGCAGCATATCCTTTAGCTGAATTCCATTTCCAGACAAGATTGCATTCATCATATTCGTGTAATAATAGCCCGGGAAAATCCTTTGTACTTTGGCAACAAGGGAAATAAATCCGCTTTCCGCTCCGAAGCTTGCGAAGGGTATAATGGTCAAAGCTGCCAGAATAATGACCGGAAATCCCACTGTATCAATGAGTTTGGCATCCAATCTCACACCAAGTACAAAGCCGATAACGCTGAAGTAAATCCCCATGATGGTCAATAAGAAAAACTGAATGCCCAGCTTTCCGTTAATCGGGAATTTGGCAAATACTGCCGCAACGCCTAAAACCACAACAAAAATCAAGGCATTTAACACGATTTGTACGAAGGTCTGGTCCAAAAGATAGTTTTTTATCCCGTAGTTGGAAAATCGGGATTCAAAGGAATAAAAACCGATGTCAGAGGAGATTCTTTTGCTAAAGGTTGCCAGACTGTTTCCGATGATACCGATAAACACGGCAATCCCAAGCATAATATTCGGTAGCATATCCGCCTGAATATTGTATAAGAACATATACCAGGCCAGTGGAAGAAGAATCGTAAATAAGACAAATCTTCTGTTTCGTAACACCTGCTTTAATTGAATCATGCTAATCATTTTTAGGCCTCCTTTTCAACCTTTTCTCTATAAAACTCTTCAATCGTTTTTCCCTGCCGGTGAATCTCTTCTACGGATTCAGCTGCTGCAATTCGTCCATTCTTTAAGATCATCACCTTCGTAAAGAAGTGATCAATCTGGTTAAAATCATGGGTAACAATCACCGAAGTATATTTTTCCTTCCCTAGAAGCTTCCAAAACCGGT
>CAUUUY010000077.1:0-7565 GCA_963548305.1 uncultured Oribacterium sp. | reverse complement strand
ACAATTACATCTCCCACATCTGCTTATTTTTTGAACACACTTTGACGAAATACTCTATGAATTTAAGAATTTATTCAGTATAGAGAAATGAGGGTAAAGGATGAAATGGGATAGGAACTGTTCTTTTCAGAAGGATAGGACAGAAATAGAAAAAATAGAAAAGAGCAGCTTGGAAAGAGAGGATTGGGGATCCGGCAGCGATTCAGCCCCCTTTTTTCGCCGAACGTTTTGGGCCTTGCTCCTGATTTTTTCCTTCTTCTTTTTGACGGCATGTTCCGGTACAGGACATCCTGCCATTATGAAAAGCAAGAGTAATAAGATTGTATTAACTTACGGCTTATTGGCGAACAATGATGATTATACTTTGCAGATGACCAAGCGTTTTGTCAAAGAAGTGAAGGAAAAAAGCCGTGGAAGAATAGAGATTAAGCTTCTTAGCCCTAAGGATAAGGACAATGACCTGGCTTTGTTGGAGCGCTTTCGCTCGGGCAATCTGGATATGGTAAGACTGCCTCTACCTTCTGCAAAGAAGCTTTCCGGAAAGCTCTCCATTATGGAGCTTCCCTACCTTTTTGACAGCGAAGAGGAAATGTGGAATGTTTTAGATGGAGACAAGGGTGCTATTTTTCAAGAGGATTTTCAAAGCAAGGGAATGGAGCTTTTGGTGTGGCATTGTCTTGGCTTTCGGGATTTTTATACCGTGGAAAAGCCACTGACCTCTGCAGCGGATTTTGACGGATTGATTTTAGGAGTGGAGGATGAGTCTCGCATGGGAAGAGCTTTGCAGCTTCTTTTCGGAAAAACCAGAGAGCTTCCGCAAGATAAAATCTATAAGGCGTTGCAAAGCGGAATTGTAGAGGGCAGTGAAAATACCATAGAGGAATTTGCCCGGCAGGAACACAATCTTTCCGCCAAGTATTTTTTAGAGGATGATCACAGCCCCGTTTTAGATGTGCAAATTCTTTCTTCCAGAGCAAGAGAGAATCTTTCGGAAGAAGATCTGGCTTTGCTTAGGGATGTGTCTTTTTCCATGGCTTTACAGGAAAGAGCTTACGTGAAAAAAATGCGGGTGGAGCTAAGAAATAAATTAAGTAAAAAAGGAGTACTCTTCTCTCATTTTTCCAAAGAAGAGAAAGCCAAGATTGAAGAGCTTTTAGCACCCCTTTATCAGGAATCCACAGAATCGGATTTTTTACGAAGGCTGGGGAAAATAGATTAAATAAAGAGTGATACACATTTAATATAAGAGGATTGACAAGTTTTGTCTCCTCTGTCATAATACTGCCTTGGAAGATAGATACAACTAACTAAAAGCTTTGTATTATCTATCTAAAGGGATGCGATGTTAGCGTAAGCATCAGCCTATTCTTGATAGGAGGGTGCTTTTTGCGTGTTAAACAACTCTCCCTTGGATAAGGGCTAAGATACCTTACGGTACTGTTGCTCTCCTGCAAGGAATACTACAAAGTGAAGCATTATTGCGTAGACAGAAAGGGGTATTATGAGAAAACATTGGATTCTTGGCGCTTCCGCCATCATTTTAGCATCCTCCGTAATGGCTTGCGGAAAGAAGCAGGATACTGCCACCACAGCTGCAGGATCGGAGAAGGCTGCGGAAAGTACTGCAGCTCAGGCAGAGAAGTCTGATTATGTCTTTGTAAAGATGACCGTTCCCTATGCGGACTTTTATTACGGAGAATTAAAGGATATTGCTCCGGAAGAGGGGAAGGATTTAAAGGCACAGCTGGATGCGGAGGATAAGGTAACAAAGGACGGCTTCCGGGAGACAGGAATGTATGACAGCGCCAGCTCTCCTACCAAGGAAAAGGCGGAGAAGTTCGTTATGGCGGACACCGCTGTAGAGGGAGAGGGCTCCGTTTATAAGGGAATCAAGAATGTAAATGTGGCCATTCCCAAGTCTTTGTACGAGGATGCCAAGAAGGCATTGGAGGAGAAGAAGGAAAGCAAGAATGCTCTTCTTACTTTGATGGGGGCTATTGAAAGTGAAGTCAGCACTGAGCCTAAGGAGTATAAGGTATTAAACTCCGACGGAACCCTTTCCAAGACGCAGGGAACTACAAATGAAGCGAAGGATACCGAAGCGGATATTACCACCACTTCCTCCTATGGAAATTATGAAATCGAAGTCAGCGGTTTGGATATTGACTCTGAAATCGTACAGGCTGCGATTCTGGAAACCAAGGACGGCGCAAAGTACGGCTTAAAGCATGAGGACAATATCTGGCTAAAGCCGGAGGAACTGGCATTTTCCGCTGTGGCTTTCGAGGATACCAACCATAAGGCCCAGAAAGAGTTTAAGCGTTTTGAAGATATTCAGGACGAGGACATTGTAAAGATTACCTACTTCTTAATGGATGAGGATGATGTGGAAGTTCCCGTAAACCTTCATGTGAAGAAGATTGCTCCTGCTGAGTACAAGGTTAGCGGAGATGAGAAGGTAAGTTACAGTCCGGAAGGTACTAAGGTAAATTATCAGCTTTCCACCGGTGAAGACAGCTACAGCCTTGGCAAGGTTCTCAGCAGAAAGAGTGAAGTTAAGGGAGAAGTAAATGCGGAAACTGCGGGAGTTTTGGTGCTTCCAAAGGAAATGACTCCCGGAAAGTATCAGCTGGTATTCTCTAACGACAATCTTTCCGATGTATCCTTCACTGTTTTGGTGGAATCCGGCTTAAAGGCAGAGGACTTCCATTTTGAGAACAATACCTTAAGTCTTGCGGAAAATGCAGACCAGCTGACTTTGGCAAACTATATTGCCTCCACCAGTTCCGCAACGATTGGAGAGCAGGAGTTTAAGGGCGGTTCCGGAAGAAGATTTGGAAAGAACATTTTCAATGATGACGGCAGTGTAAATACTGAGGCGACCTACAAGAAGGACGATCAGGAAGTAAAGTACTTTGACGGCCCCGGAACCTATCCCGTAACAATTAAGGCAGACGGATATCCTGAAGTGAAATTCGAGGTAGTCGTACAATGATTGTAATTCTTAC
Organism: uncultured Oribacterium sp.; assembly: GCA_963548305.1. Taxonomy (GTDB): domain Bacteria; phylum Bacillota; class Clostridia; order Lachnospirales; family Lachnospiraceae; genus Oribacterium. The sequence goes on along the minus strand of CAUUUY010000077.1, from coordinate 4,557 downwards.
TTTACTATGCAGTTTAGCATTTTTCCATTTTTTTGGAAAAGCATTAAAGAAGAAGCCGGCAGTGTTGTATGGAATCTGTATCCTCCTTTCCTTGGTAAGCATTTTTTATCCAAGGGAGGGAGGACTTCCCTTTTTGGACTTCTTTTTTAAGAAAATCATGCAAAGGGGGGTTCTCGCTGGCTCTCTTTTTATCTTAGTTATGCTGGCACCGGTGCTTCCCAAGAGCTTTTCCGGAAGAAAGACGATTTATCTTCTTCGAGGGGAAATGGCTATTTGTGCATCTCTTATTACTTTGGCCCATAACCTGGCCTTTGGCGGAAAATACTTTGGCGCCTTATTCCTTGGACAGGGGCATATCAGTTTGATGGAGCTTCATGCGGCTATCGTGTCTTGTCTCATGATTCTTTTGTTAATTCCGCTAACTATTACTTCCTTTCAGACCGTTCGGCGGAAAATGCAGGCAAAGAGCTGGAAGAAGCTGCAAAACTGGTCCTATCTTTTTTACCTGCTTTTGTACCTGCACATTTTCTTTATTTATCAGGGTGCGTTGATTCGAGGAAAGGGAGAGTATTTCTTCACCCTGATGCTTTACAGCTTCATCTTTGGATTCTACGGATTCTTACGGATTAGACAGTATAGATTGCAGAAGGAGACTAGGGAGAAAAAGGTAGTCCCGCTGCTTCGAATTGCGGGGATTTTGCCCATTGTCTGTCTTTTTCTAAGCGACTTTTACAGTGCCTGAAAATACCGCGCCGCACTGGAGGCAAATGTAGATAAAACCAGAGCGCAGGAAAGCGTAGCGGAGCAGCACGGACAGGGGGAGGAAAATAATTCTTCCAAAAAAGCATCAGAAGCTAGCGGAGATAAAGCCTCTGCGAATTCTTCGGATGCTTCCTCTGATTCCCAAGCTATTGATGAGGATAGCATATCCGGAGCTTATAAAGACGGAGAATGCTTTGGAAAGGCTTCCGCCTACAATGGCAATGTGGAGGTGAAAGTCACCATTTCCGGGGGAAAGATTACTGCCATCGACATTGTGAAAACCAAGGACGATGAAGAATATTTCTTTGACGCACAGAAGAAGGTGATTCCGGAAATTTTGGAAAAGCAGAGTACCGACGTGGATGCGGTGGCAGGAGCCACCACCAGTAGCGAGGGCATTTGCCATGCGGTTGAGAAGGCCTTGGAGGAAGCAAAGAAGTAGTCAAAAAGTCTTCTGGTAAAACTTGTAAAAACAGTATTTTCTTATATAATGAGTTCTGTATTCATTCTTAAAAATAGAAGAATACAGAACTTTTTTATTCTTAACAAGTGGCGCAGGCGAAGCCTGAGACGTCTTGTTCATAACGAGTATCCCTCGCAGAGCGTGCGATATCTCGTTGAATGTCTCTTGCGGAGCATGTGTTTTCTAATATTTTCCAAAGGGAAGCTTAGGAGAGTGCTAGGCCGCTGTAGAGGATGCCTATTAGGGGGAATATATATGAAAAAAGCTATGCTTTGTATCAGTATCTTGGCTATGATTTTCAGCCTTTCTGCCTGTGATGATATCAAGATGGTACAAAATTCTTTTCAGAAAGAGAAGAAAAGAAATACAGAGCAGTTAGGAGACAAGCCTATGGATGTATTTAAAAAGGGAGATCTTAAAATGGAAAAGGGGGAGTACAATCTCTATGTGGACTTCAGTAACTTCCTGGCTATTCGTTATCACTTCATTTCGGTATTTTATTTTCAGGGAGTTCTAAATGAACCGGAGTTTCATTTAGAGGAGGGAGAGGAGTATCTTAAGGAAGGCTTTACTCCGGAAGAGTTTGATTTTATCCGACATATTATGGAAATAGCGAATGGAGGGACGCATTTCCCTGAGGTGGATAAGTCGGCAAAAACCCTGGCTCCTTTAATCTTAAAGACTATGGAAGTTTATAATGAGGCAGCAGCTTATGGACAGGCGGAGACTTATAAAAATGATCACTATGAAGGAGCCAAGGAAATTCACGGCCGTCTTTTCCCCTTGATAGAGAGTTCTAAAACCCCATTGTTGGACTTTAAGCTGTCTATTGATGATATTACTCGAAAAAGAACGGAAGAGGAAATCCGGGCAATGAAAGAACGGGGCTACATTATCCGTTATGGCATGTTAAAGTTGATTTCTCTACGAGATCAAATTATGGATGAGATAATAGATCAAAATCTTACCCAGGAAGAGATGATAAAGCTGGATTTATCTAAGATTCGTCCTGCCTATGAGGAATTTCTGGCTACCTTATCGGATTTCGAAAAAATGATAGGGAATCGGAAAGCAATTGATGCGGAATTGTTTACTGACCCTACTATTTCTGAAGATTTGTCGGAATTTGTCAATGATTCCAAAGAGTTTGCTAAACAGATTCAGGAAATGATTCGTAGGATAGACGAAAATGAGCCATTTACAGAGAAGGATTATGGGCGGACAAATGTAGATGGCAGCTTTTTAAAGATAGATTGGGCATCTATTAATATGGTTCAAAGCTACAGCAAAGTCATAAGCTAAATAAAGCTTTTGCTTTTTGCGAAATTCTTTCTGTTTCTTGTAAAAAATTTAAATTTTTGTATAATTAGTTCTGTATCTTTTCTTAAAATAAAGAAAGATGCAGAATTTTTTTGATGAGGAGAAAATGTATGAAAAAAATCGTTTTAGGACTTGGCGCAATTGCCTTAGCCCTCAGTCTTTCCGCCTGTGAAGACTTAAAGATGGCGCAGAATGCTATAAAGCAGGAAAAAAGCGGAGAGAGCGGCGGGGACAGCAGTGATTCCGGGAATAACCCCTTGGATGCTTTGAAAAAGAACCTTTCCGCTGATTCCGGGGAAAGCGACGATGAGCTGACACAATACAACAATTACGTGGATTTCAGCAATTTCCTAACCGGTAATTTTGAAGATAATATCGGCAGATATTTTGAGGGAGTAGAGCCGGAGACAGAGTTTAAGGTAATAGAAGGCGGGCATTATACTACGGTCAGCTTTAGCGATTATGACATGGAGCAGGTACAGAACTATCTGGATCAGGCCAATGCAGGAACCAATTTCCCCGACTTGGATGAGCAGGTAAAAACTTTGGCTCCTATTGTACTGGAAACCATGAAGGTTTATAACGAGGCGGCCAGCTATGGAGATTTGCAGGCCTATAAGGATGATCAGTATGCCAAGGCTCAGGAAATTCATAGCAGACTTTTCCCCTTGGTACAAAGCTATATTGATCCGGCAGATACTTATACTGCAGCCATTCACAGCCTTTCTGTGGAAAGACAGCAAGAAGAAATGCAGAGAATGAAGGACAACGGCTTAACGATTCGCTATTATATGCTGAGAATCATGGATCTGAAAAATCAAATTATTGATGCTTTTTCAGAGCAGCCCAATGTGGCAGAGGCCAATATTGCCGACCTTGATTTGACAAAGATACGTCCTGCGTATGACGAGCTGGCTACCCTGCTTTTGGAATTTGTGCCCCTTTCCAAGGATAAAGATGCTGCGGAGAAGGAAGGCTTTGATAATAACTATTATGTTACTACCTTTGCAGATGCTGCCGGAGATTTTAAGAAGCAGCTTCAGGAGATGATTGACCGGAAAGAAAGCGGAAAGGGATTTTCCGAGAATGACTTGCAAATTTTATGGGCTACCGATGGAAGCTTCCAGAAAATCAGTGAGGCCGCTTCCCAGATGACGGAAACCTATAACAGAGCAGTCGGTTAAAGATTCCTAAAGATGTCAGTTAAATACATTTAGAAAGATATCAGTTCAATAAATTTATAAAAACGTCGCTTAAATAAATTTATAAAAAGTTCTTGACGAGAAAAGTCAAGTTGTGTTAAATAATAGAACTATAAAACCGTTGAGGTGGAGATAACGTTAAGTATGAGCTCACAGAGAGTCCGGGAAGGTGAGAGCCGGGCAGAACACAGCTTAGCAAATGGACCACTGAGGGCATGGTCAAAGGAGCAATCCGAGTATTCCATGACGCGTAGGAATGCGTTAGTTTCCGGAGGTATGTTAGTACCTTGCTAAGAGCACGAGTGAATCGTGAACTAGGGTGGCACCGCGAACTTTAATTTTCGTCCCTAGCAGAATTTTTATTCTGCTGGGGTTTTTTTATTTTCAAAAACGGATTTTGGAAAGTTTTCAAGAGCCTTTTCGATAAGAGAAAAAACTACTCCCCCATGCAGATTAGACTAGTTAGAGAAAGGAAGAAAATGATGATTAGACCAAGTCTTATGGAAATGGAAGCCTATCGGAAGGATGAAAGCCTTCGTCTGCTCCCCGTCATGAAGGAGATTTTTTCGGACTTCATTACCCCAATCACCGCATTATCCATTTTGAAAAATATTTCTCAAAATGTCTTTTTACTGGAGTCCATGGAGGACAGAGAAAAGTGGGGGAGATATACCTTTCTGGGTTATGACCCGAAGCAAAGCATTTCCTGCAAAAACGGAATCGTAGAAAGCTCCGGCTTAAAGCTTCCCACCAAGGACCCTAAGGCTCTAATCCGGCAAATCCTTCAAGAACACAAGGCTCCCAAGGTAC
>CAUUUY010000076.1:0-7580 GCA_963548305.1 uncultured Oribacterium sp. | reverse complement strand
AGTTTAAATTTAAAATGTAATACACTCCGTCCTCTACTTCCATAAGTATAGTATTGAACAACTTCGTTTTCATAAATTTCTAATTTCACTCCATTTATGAAGAGATAATATCCCATAAACCATACAAGGAGCGGAGCGACAATCAGCACAATTGCCATAATCATTTTATCTGAAAAATCAGTATGATAACGCATAAGATACTTCAGTACCCAGATAACAATAAAAGAACATACTACCATGGATAAGCAGCCTATCCTATTAAAGTTAGACTTGTGAGGATATGTCAAGATAAGTTTTGGTTCCTCTTGTAAAAATTCTAATTTCATATTTTCCCCTGTCTCTCTTATCCTGCTCAGTCCAATATTCAAATTCCTCCCAAGCATCATCCGTCCAATATTTAATCATCCAGATTCACCTCATGGATAGTTCCGCCGGTTTTCTCCATCTGAGCCATATTTCTTCTTAAACGATCCATATTTTCTTCACTAAAAAACGGATCTGCTGTAACTTCGAAAGGTATCCTCTGTTCTCTGGTAACTTTTGTTGCAAACATAGTATATGCAGCAGTTACAGATAGCCCCATATCCTTACATGTTTTCTCCATTTTCTCTTTTAATTTTTCATCCATTCTAAAATTAACCATTGTCTGTGCCATATCTACACCTCCTATTCTAAGCTAAGAGTATCGAATATGTACTTCATTTGCAATCAATTTCCATTATATTGATATACAAAATCTCATCCAGATTATCTATCGAAATGTATATACAGGGAGTTATCTATTCTATCTTTAAAAGTTAGTAGTAAAAAAAATAATACTTTCTCGCTACAATATTGTAATTCTGTAGCGAGAAAGTAAATATCTATTCTTATCCACTGTATTCTCTTATCCCTCAATATCAGCAGACACTAGCCCCTTCTTAGGACTGCCGCAAACCGTTATGCTATGCCCAAAGAATAAGTCGTCATCATCAAAATAAGCAGAAAATGATGCTCCCGAGTTCATCCAAAGCAAACTTAGACTTATTCTTTTTGCAAAACTTTCTTCTGTAATTTTAGCAGCCTCTTCATCAGATTCTGCCCATTCGCAAGCCAGTTTCGTGAGCTTCCCTGCGGCAAATTTCCGAAGATCCACATCCCATTTTTCCTGTTCTAAAACCATTGTTTTCAGCGCTTTTTTGGCCCTTGTAATACCTGCTTTATTATCCTTGTCTACATGTAAGGAAATATGAATCTTGCCACGAAGCCAGGCTATGTTTCCCTCAAAGCTTTTAAGCAGCTTATCATAAGTTAGCTCACCCAATACATCATCCTGCAAAACCACGGGTTTTCTATACTCTATAAGCATTTCTTCAAGCTCCGGACAAACTGCATCCTCTTCCAGAATATCTACAACTAAAAAATGATTCTTACTAGGCAATACTCCCTCAGGAACTTCCTCCGGCAGTTTTTCACGCACCCTTAGTTTGTAAATGGTTTCCTCTTCAAACTGAAATGGAGGCTCCTCTTTGTCTATAACCGGAAATTCGATCCGTCCCTCTTCTTTGTGAAGCTCTCCTGTTTCACAGTCCACATAGGCTAAGAAATAGGCATCCCAGTCCCAAAACCCATTTCTTAGACTTCCTCCGCCTCCTTCGTGCCTTAGGACAATGATTTCTCTTTCCTTTTTCTCAAAAGTATCTTCCCATTCTGAAAGCGTCATTTTATTTCTACGCCTCATGTACTCCAGTAGATTCATGCTTTTCGCCTCTCTTTTCAAAATCCCGATCAATATCCTCTTTCCAGGCACCACCAACAAATATCGTCTCCATATCCGAAACCTTGCATTCTCTAATACGTGTTACAGCTTCATCTATAACCCGGTAATTAAGCGCTGTTCCCACCTCATCACAGTGGTAGTTTGCTGCCCTATCACGCTTAATTCCCATGTTTCCCGCAACCTCTATGGCATCAATATTTGCTCCCAGAAAAAGAAATTCCCAATGATACTTCTCTTGTTGACTTTGAATAAGCTTCTTTACATCCGTAAAGGAGTACTTTCTACTGGCATTTTCAAGACCGTCCGTTGTGATCACAAATAAAGTCTTAGCAGGTCTATCTTCCTCCCTCGCATACTTATGAACATTCCCAATATGACGAATTGCTCCTCCCACCGCATCCAAGAGTGCCGTGCATCCACGGACATAGTAGTCCGCTTCCGTCAGCTTTTTTACATTTCCAATAGGGGCTCTGTCATGAATTACTTCCGCCTCATCGTCAAACAAAACAGTAGATACAAATACCTCTCCGGCTTCCTTTTGTTGCTTTTCTATCATGGCATTAAATCCGCCGATAGTATCGGATTCAAGCCCGGCCATAGAGCCGCTTCTATCCAGGATAAATACAAGTTCCGTTAAATTTTCTCTCATAGTGATTCCCTCCATCATTTGCTTGTTTGCATGGTTACGAGGGTATCCTATCTCTTTCCGCTTTATTTTCGGTCACTTGTCAGGCGACATTTAAATCGCCTGCATTCCCAGGAGCTGTTCTCCATGTTCAAAAAGAGCCAGATTGATTTCATAGATATCATAAGCCTTCCGCTCTATAAAATATTGCACAATAAGATCCTGCTTACTGCAGGGAGATAAGGCCCAGCCCGCCCTTGAAAGCAAATCCTTTGTGTCATCCAGATTCAATTCCAATGCAACAGCCAAAGCCAGCGCTGTGGATTTACTCGGATTCTTGGTAGTTCCGCATTTCAGTTTGGAAAATGCCTTTCTGTCCAGGTTTGCTTTCTTCTGCACTTCAACATCGCTTAGACCTTTTTGATCTGCAAAAGAGAAAACCAGCTCCATAAAGCTTTTGTCAAGATTTTTTACCACATCCTCCAAGCTTCGAACTTCGGAAACCAGGCACTTTTCCGGACTGATATGCGCCCCGTAAACAGAGCTCACTCTAACGGGATCAGCATTAGAACTTTTTCCTCTAACATATGATTCCGAATACTCTTCCGAAATCTTTTCTTCTACATAATGATTATTGATATATTCATCAATATCGCCATAGAGCTCCGTTGATAGGGAATAGGATTTTTCATCAAAAACCACAAGATAAAGCTTTATGTCATTTTCCGACATAAAGCTTTCTATCTCCGACAGGGCAATCCTAAGAGCAATTCCCTTGGGAAAGCCATAGCTTCCTGATGCCAAAAGAGGGATAGCAAGACTGAGAATATGATGTTCAAGGGCAAGTTTAAAGATACTGCGGTAACATTTTCTTATAATTATTTCTTCGTCTGAGTTCCCACCCTGCCAGGCCGTTCCTACAGTATGGATAATATACTTTGCAGGCAGATTGTATCCATCCGTAATAAAGGAGCTTCCGGGAGCAATAGCCCCTATTTCCTGTCGTCTCCGCAAAAGCTTTTCTTCCCCGGCAGCCTTATAGACAGCACTGTCTATTCCCGCAGCATATCCCGGCATAGGGTTAGCAGGATTCACTATGGCATCCACCTGCATTTTTGTAATATCGTTTCGGATGATTTGAAATGGCATAGCACTCTCCACTAATCTCTTTGAGACACTTTCGTAGCAAAAAGGAAAGCTAAGTTATCAAGAAAAGATACAGAAGGTTTAGCACCAAAGTTTACTTAGCTCCCTTCTATATCCTCCCTTCCCTTATCGGACAAAATTTGTAGCTATCCCCTCTTCTTGCTCCGGTAAGCCGTATTTTTCTTTTCCAAGGGCAATGCTCTTCATCAAAAAGGCCATATTTCTGGCTAGAGTTCTCATAGTTTGCAAGCCTTCCAGGTCTTCTTTCGCCTCCCCTTTTTCGCATCCGTGAACGCTGTTCCAGTATTGGCTGGAGGCCACCGGCATTCCAGCGATTGTAAAATACTTATTCAATTCATCAAAGGTCGCGGATAAACCGCCTCGTCTTGCCACAACCACACTGGCGCCCACCTTCATGGTCTTATCAAAATGCGTGCTGTAAAACAGTCTGTCCAGGCAGGCAATCAGGGTAGCATTGGCTGAAGCATAATAAACCGGGGATGCCAGCACCAAAGCATCAGCCGCTTCAAACTTCTCTGCCAGCTCATTTACCGGGTCATTGAAGACACATTTTCCATTTTTATAACAATATCCACAGGAAATACAGCCTCGTATATCTTTGTTACCAATCTGTACCACTTCTACTTCTATATTTTCCTGCTCAAATACCTTTACCATCTCCTCCAGGGCAATGCTTGTATTGCCCCCGATGCGAGGACTTCCATTAATAATCAATGTCTTCATAAATTGTTCTCCTGACTTCTTTGTGCAACTCCTGTTGTGTATCTCCTCTAACTTTCCTTCTCGGGGTGATAATGGCGAGTTCTTCTCCATGGGTGATGTCATAGTATGCCGAAAGCGCATGCTCCATGTCGTGACAGGGCTGCCTTGGCTTTTACCTTATAATTAATCAAATCCCAAGGATCTCCCTCATACTTCGCCCCTGCAGCAATGGCCTTGCTACAGTCCAAGACACTTCCGCTTCCGTAGCTCAGCAGAATCCTTTTTCCGAACTGCTTCATTACTTCCGGAAGTTCTTGAATTACGTCTTTTCCGAAAATGAGTCTTGTCGGGGTTTGATAGTCAAAGTTTTGCATATTTTCCTCCTGTTTTTAGATTTCCATACTATCCGGATTAAGAAGAAAATCATAAACGCTCATCACCAATATGCCTTCTTCATTATAAAGTGGTGCCACAGCATCCTTTGTAATAATAATCTTTTTAAATCCATCGCCTGTATTCACCAACGAGCGTTGCTCCTGTTCCATCTTTTCTTTATCAGGTAATGCATAGGCCGATTGAATATAAAATCTCTTTGAGCCTTTATTGCAAACGAAGTCCACTTCCAACTGTTTTCTAATTTTCTTACCATTTTTATCTACTTCATTCATCACAACAACCCCTACGTCCACATTATATCCACGAACTTTTAGTTCATTAAATATAATGTTTTCCATTACGTGAGTCTCCTCCACCTGCCTAAAATTAAGTCTAGCATTCCTAAGTCCCAGATCGGTAAAGTAATACTTTGATGGAGTATTAATGTACTTTTGCCCTTAATATCATATCGAATTGCACTATCTATAAGAAATGAATCTCTAAGATAATCTATATATTTGATTATCGTATCTTTGCTTATGGACTTGTTCTTAACACTTTTAAATGTCGCTGATAGCTTACTTGGGTTCGTAAGAGAACCAATTGCTGACGATAAAATATTAAGAAGTTCTTCTAATTCCGCCTTATTTCGTATATTATTTCTTCCGGTAATATCGGAAATGTAGGTTTCTTCAAACAGGGATTTTAAAAAATCGGATTTCTGATCAGCCGTTTCAAAACCTAGGACAAGCGGTATTCCACCAAACAGTACATAATCCCTCCAGCCTTCTTGTTTGTCACCATCATATACGCTCATAAATTCGCCAAATGTTAGAGGATACATATGAACTTCATCCCCACGTCCACGAAATTCTGTAATAATATCCTTTGATAAGAATTTTGCATTACTTCCCGTTACATATACATCTACATTTTGCTTTCTTCCGAGGTTATTAAGAACTGATTCAAAATCATCAAGCATCTGGACTTCATCTAACAGAACATAATACATTCTTTCATCCGACATTTTCTCCATTATATATGGAAATAAGACCTCCGGATCTCTATACCTTTTATTCTCAAAAGAGTCAAACGCAATCTCAATAATATGATTTTCAGCAACTCCTTCATTTACCAAATACTCTTTAAAAAGATTAAATAAAAGATATGATTTTCCACATCTTCGCATACCCGTCACAACCTTAATTAATCCGTTATGCCTTTTCGAAATAAGCTTATTCAAATATACATCTCTGCCTATTTTCATATTGGTGCACCTCGTCACATATTAGACAAAAATACGGATTCCGCATTTTTGTCTAATAGAAGTATACGTCCTATCAAAGGCTCAATCAATACTCTAAAGCCAAGAATACATAAGTTTATCTCTGCTTGTTTTTGCCATTGTAGCGGAATACCTATGATTAGGGCTATTTCCCTGGTATAAACGCTCCCATCAATGTATTTACTCTACCAACACAAAAATGGCCAGCCGCCAAAGTGCGCTTAGCCATGTATTGTTACTACATTATAATCTGTAGAAATTAAATAAATTGCATTCCGTCCTTCAAGGCATTTCGTTTTTATAGTGACGCCCTGAAAATCTCCGCAATGTCCTTCTCTAGGAGGGGCGCCCAAGCTTCTTCCAGTCCCTCATTTTCAGCAACATGCTTTGCCATTTCATCGATTCTCTTCTCATCAATTCCCACATCTTTAAGATGCATAGGAATATTGATGGACTCGAAGAACTTGTAGGTTGCATCAATCGCCTGCTCCGCAATCGCAAACTTATCTTGCTTCTCATCGATTCCAAATACATTTACGCCATATTTTACAAAACGCTCCACCGTCTTTTCATTTAAGATATGCTTCATCCATCTTGGCGTGATAATGGCCAAACCCTCTCCGTGGGTAATGTCATAGTAGGCGGAAAGGGCATGCTCCATGCCGTGGCAGGGCCAGCCTGACTCACTGTTTCCAAGGGAATAAATGCCATTGCAGCCGTAGGTACAGCAAAGCATCATCTCCGCTCTTGCCGTGTAGTCTTCCGGATTTCCCAAACATTTCCTTGTATTCACCATCAGGCTCTTTAAAGCAGCCTCCATAAAGCCGTCATTTAAGAGGGTAGAATCCTCACAGAAATACTGCTCCATAATATGGTTCATGGCATCTGCACAGCCTGCTGCCGTTTGTTTTTTAGATACTGAGAAGGTATAGGTCGGATCCAGGAAAGAAACCGCAGGGTAAAGAAAGGGATCACTATAGCCCGTCTTATCATTGGTCTCCGTTCTGGAAATCACTCCCCCTGCATCATATTCACTGCCTGTCGCAGCAAGGGTAATAATATCCACAATCGGAAGTGCTTCCTTGGCCTTTACCTTATAGGTAATCAAATCCCAAGGATCTCCCTCATACTTCGCCCCTGCGGCAATGGCTTTGGTGCAGTCCAGCACACTGCCCCCTCCCACCGCAAGAATCACGTCGATCTGCTTTTCCTTACAGATTTTCACCCCATCCAATACACTGGGATCATACTTGGGATTGGGTTGAATATCGGGAAGCTCATAAATCTCATAGTCCTTTAAAAGCTCCTTTACCTTGTCATAAAGTCCAATCTTTTTGATACTTCCACTTCCGTAGCTAAGCAGAATCCTTTTTCCGAACTGCTTCATTACTTCCGGAAGTTCTTCGATAACGTCTTTTCCGAAAATCAATCTTGTAGGTGTCCGATAATCAAAATTTTGCATGGTTAACCTCCTGTATTCTCTTCCAATTTTATTGGGTCATTTATCGGGTCATTTATTGGGTCATTTATCGGGTCAGCTTGAACCGATAAAAATTTCCACATTTTCCTCTGATTTCCTTTGTTCTACTTTAACTCAAGATTGATTATATTTTAGACCCCACATATTTGCAAATTCAAGCTTTATTTCGCTTACAGCTCGTTCTGTT
>CAUUUY010000075.1:0-7618 GCA_963548305.1 uncultured Oribacterium sp. | reverse complement strand
TGCCCGGTGGACATTTAAAGAAAAATGAGCTTATCGCCATGTTAAATACCCTTCCGGTGGAGATTACCTTCGTGGATAAGGACAATATCAATCGTTTCTTTAATGAAGGTCCAAAGGTCTTTAAACGCCCGCAGATGGCCATTGACCGGGAAGTATTTTCCTGTCATCCTCCCAAAGTGGAACCTATGGTGCGCATGATTATCGGAAACTTCCGGGATGGAAAGGAAGATGAAGTGCCTATCTGGATGGAGAAAGGCGGAAAACCCTTCTTGGTGCGCTATATGGCGGTTCGGGACAAGGAGCAGAACTATGTGGGAACCCTGGAAGCGGTAACGGATATGACGGAGGTAAAAGAACATTTCCGTCAGTATTTTAAGAGCCATCCGGAGGAACTGTAAAAAAGTTTTTCAGTTCCTTAAAAATCCGGAAATACTACATCCTCTGTCTTTACCAGCTTTGCCTTTCCGTCCTTATCTTTTCCGATGTAAAAGAGTTCATAGCTTATTTTTGCATCTGTTCCCCTAGGATCCTTGGCGGTGAAAATCACGTCTTCTTCGGGCTTGCCTTCCTGCGTGTGCTTTCCGATATAGGCTAGCGGAATATAGTAGGCATTTTCGTCATCCGGTACAGCCTCTTTAAAGGCATTTTGGATTGCCGGAATATTTTCCGGGAGATAGGAGCCGGTATTGTCAATGTAATCTTCTCCCTCCTCTCTGGATTCTTCGGTGGGAAAGAGAATGGCACTTCCCACAACCTGGGACTTTCCGGAAAGGTCCTGATAAATCTGTAAAAGTACAAAGGAGACATTTTCCTGATAATCCGTCCAAGTACTCTTACATAGGTAAAGGTAGTTTGTGCCGGAAACAACTTGGGTGCCCAGCAGGGCGATGGGCTCATAATGGGTATAGTTATAGCCATTTGGAAATGCCGCTTCAAATGCATTCATGGCATCCGGGTTATCCTTCAGAGAGAAGCTTACGAGATTCGTGTTATAAGCTCCTACAAGAGAATCGGAATTATTTTCAGCTTTTCCCTTTTCGCTCTCCGTTGTTGCTCCGGATTCTGTAGGATTCGGAGCACTGTTTTCTTTTTCTGTGTCTTTGGAATCAGTCTTACTGCTTTCTTTTTTCGCGTCACTTAGCTCCTCGGAACTGCTTTCTTTTGCAGATTCCGTGGAACTTACTGCGCTACTTTCCTTTGCCGTTTTGCCGTTGCAGGCGGTAATGGTTAGAGCGGATAGTGCTGCGATAAGTAGTGTATTCTTTAAAAGATTTTTTTTCATTTTGTTCCCCTTTTGTACTTCTAGCTTTGGTCTCCCTCTTGTACTTCTAGCTTTTTCCTTTGTATTATAAATCGAAAAGTGGAAACTGCTTCTTACAAAACAGAGTCAATCTTGTATTCGATGCAATTGAAAAGCAATTTTATCAATTTTTTTCAATCGTAAATTCAACCGTAAAATTTTACGATTGAATTTGCGGCTGTTTTCAATTACTATTGTTCTAACAACAAGGAGGTAAAGGGGATGAAAGAGACTAGACAGCTGGAATTTAAATCAGATATATCCAATACATTTTTAAAAACGGTGAGTGCATTTGCCAACTATGATGGTGGACAGATTTTATTTGGTGTAGGAGATACAGGAGAAAGAATCGGGCTAAAGGATCCGGCGGAGATCTGCCTTGCAATAGAGAATAAAATTAATGATGCCATTCGCCCCCAGCCTCAGTATGAACTATCGGTGAATGAGAAAGATAAGACCGTAACTCTTACAGTGGAGGCGGGACCGGCTAAGCCTTATACCTATAAATCCAAAGCTTATCGAAGAAATGATACCGCGACTATTGAAGTGGATGAACTGGAGCTTAGTAGATTGATTCTGCAGGGCAGAAATATTCATTATGAAGAGCTTCCTGCGGATACACAAGAGCTTTCCTTTTCGGAGTTGGAACGGAGAGCTAAACAGGAAATAGGAATAAAATCTTTAAATAAAGACATTTTGAAGACCTTGAATTTATATCATGATGGAGAAGGTTATAACCATGCGGCAGAGCTCCTTGCGGATCAAAATCATTTTTCCGGAATTGATGTGGCCAGATTCGGGGAAGATATCAGCATTATTTTGAAGCGTGCAGTATTGGAAAAGGAGTCCATACTTTCTGAACTGGAGAAAGCGGTTGAGATCTATCGAGACTATTATCAGTATGAAGAAATTCGGGGAATGGATAGGGTAAAGGTAGAAAAGATTCCTGAGGAAGCATTTAGAGAAACCATTGCCAATGCCTTGATTCACAGAACCTGGGATGTTAATGCACAGATCCGCGTGCTGATGTTTGAAGATAGAATTGAAGTGAGTTCTCCCGGGGGATTACCGGCAGGACTTTCGGAGGAAGAGTATTTAAAGGGAAATATCTCTATGCTCAGAAATCCTATTTTGGGCAACGTATTTTATCGCTTACATATTGTGGAAATTCTCGGCACCGGAATTATTAGAATTAAAGAAGCTTATAAAGAAAGTCAAAAGAAGCCGGTATTTGAGGTCTTTGAGAACTCCATTAAAGTTACATTGCCAGTTATCAGCAGTATAAATCTTAATGCGGATGAGGCCATTGTATATGATGTATTAAGGAAAAACTATCCGAAATCCATTAGCGAGATTATGGAAGAAGTGCCATTTGGAAAATCGAAGACAGCAGCTCTGTTAAAGAGAATGGTGGAAAATCATTACGTTACGATTGTAGGCAGTGGAAGAGGAACGAAGTATAAGATATAGAAAAAGATTAGAGAATGCCTATTCATTACAGAATTGAGTTCATTATAGATTTGATTTGAATTCAGATTTAATAAAGTTTTCATATTGCTACAATAGTGCATAGGCAGTAATATAATTGTACACATACATTGTAATTTATTATGATAGCGAAGGAGGTATTCTGCTATGAGTATAAGAGAAAAAGAAGTACTTAATATGCAACTAGTCTTAATACCAATTTTAGCGAAGGCATGGAAGAAAACCTATTCCGAGCTATCAGATTTGTTAAAGAAATATGATGTATTGAGTTACATTGATGTTTGCTATGAAGCTTATAATTCTACCGGTAATCAAGGGATTATCGATGATTTGCAAGACTATATTGAGATGCAAGGAGGCTTGCTTTTTTAGAACGCAAGAAGCTGTAAATACACTAAGCTTTGATAAAGTGAAAAGGCAGGTGATTGAATAATGATTACGAGTGCGGATCAGAAAAAAGCTATGCGAAATATAGCCGTATTTCTTGTGGAATATATTATGAAAGATAAGGGATATTCAAGAGATGAGGCAGTTGAATTTTTGATGAAAACCACTGTTTATGCAGCTTTGATGGATGAAGAAACAGACCTTTATCTGGAATCCAGAGAATCTATCCTGGATATATTAAAAGAGGAATTGGCCGGAAATCCGTATAGATTGCTGGTGGTATAATTATATTCTTCCATGCGTGCTTTTTATCTTGGACAACATAGCTTCTTGGCAAGAGTTTAAATGTACTCTGCTAAGAGGCTATTTTTTTTTCTTCAAATAGACCTCCCCCTCCATCTATGCTATACTTTCTCTGTAATTAAACTTTGTTGTTTTTTGAAAGTTCTTAACGAATTTGCTCATCAAAGGAGGTCTATGATTAGCTGTCGTTGTAAGCAATGTGGCGCCCAGCTGGAGCTTGGCAGTGCCGGCGGATTTCAGTGCCCCTATTGCGGGGCGAGAGCCTTTATGTCCGATGCGGAATTCAAAGTGAATCATGAGTTTCGAAAGAAGCTTTTGGCTTACTACAAGGCGAAGGCAAGCGAGAAGGAAAATGACTATAGCGGCGATGCACTGTGGGAAGAGCTGGGAACTGCCATTTACCCTATGGCAAATGGCAAGAATTTAACCCTCTCCTATATGGACAGGTATCACTATCCCGAGATGGTTTGTTACTTGTGCAGGGAAACAGTGGTCTATGTCTTTGACCGAGAGGATGGGGCAAATGCTTTTATGCAGGGCTTAAATCGTCTAAGCTTTCCGGAAGCAGATGTAAAGTTATCAAGGTGTTTTCCTATGCTAAAGTCTAAGATTGCTTTAGATGGAGGAAAGTACTGCCTGATTTTTACCAGAAAGCCCTACTTTTATCCAGCGGAGGTTTTTGCCCCCTTTGCTTCGGAGCATTTGGCCTGGGTGATTTCCCGCATGGAAAATATCTGTTGCGCCTTGGAATATTCGGAGCTTCAGCACGGGGATATCACCGCGTCCAGTCTTTTCGTGAATTCTCTTACCCATGAGGGGATGCTCTTTGGGGATTGGAGAAATATGGAAAGGAAGCGTAGCAATCAGGATTTACTGGATTTAAGAAAGACCGCAAAATCCGTGGCGGAAAATATCCATAGTCCGGCTCTTTTGGAGGAATTTTTATTGGCAGAGCCGGAAGGGGATGCCTTTCAGGACTTCGGCGCATGGGATAAGGTGATAGAAGAGGGATTTGGCGGTCACCGATTTGTAAAGATGAAATAGGAGGAAAATATGGGTTACGGCAGTTATTCAGCATCAGATTGGCAGAAATTGAAAAGCAGTAGAAAGTTGTCCAATGGGCAGAGAGTAGAAGAAGTATTTACAAGAAGAGAGTGTGATCCCAAGATGAATCCGAAATTCATCGGAACCAGAGAATGTTTCGACTCCGAGGAGCATCCCAATACAACCCCTATCGTTGTGGGCTTGGATGTGACAGGATCCATGGGCTATCTTGCGGTGGAACTGGCAACGGGAGCCTTAAATGAGCTGATTACCAAGCTTTATTCTATCGGAGCAGTGGCAGATCCTGCCCTAATGTGTGCGGCTTACGGGGATTTTCAGGATGCATCCCCCTTGCAGGTGACTCAGTTTGAGTCGGATATTCGTATTGCCGAGCAGCTCTTAGACATTTACTTTGAAAATCATGGAAATGGTCAGGTGGTGCCGACCTGTCTTTGGGAATTCTTGTCCCGCCATACCAATATTGATGCGGTGAAGAAGAGACAGCAAAAGGGCTTTCTTTTTACCATCGGAGATATGGCGGAGATTCGTAGTGATTCGGTGGGAGCAACGATTGCCCGGGTTATAGGAGACGATATTGGAACGAGTGTCACCAAAGAGGATTTATTGAAAGAAGTAAAGCAATCCTTCCATGTTTTCCATATCATGATTGGCGGACACAGCCAGGAAAATGAAAAGCTGCTTCCGGGGCATTGTATTGTGCTGGCAAGACAGGATATTTCCTGTCTTCCGGAAATCATTATCAGTGCCATTCAGCTGCAAAAGGGAGCTGATTTAGAGGAAGTTCTTGGGCGTTGGGATGAAATCAATCGTCCTGTGATTAGCGCGGCATTAGCACAGCTATCTTTGCAAAGGGATGAAGATATTTTCCTATAAGCTTAATCACTGTCATGGGTACAGGGCAGAACGCTTAGCTCAGAGAAAATAGCAGTTATTGGCATAGGATGAACTCATATCTGTAAAAGATAGAAGTCATTAGAAAAAGGATAATAACATTTATCTATGAGAACAATTGCGGTTATCGGCAAGAACTTTGGGGATGAAGGTAAGGGCTATACTTGTAGCCGTCTTGCCTCATCCCTTAAGAAATCCCTGATTATCAAACATAACGGCGGCGGACAGGCAGGGCACACGGTAGAAGATCCGGAAGGAAAATGGCGTTTTATCCATCATCAGATAGGCGCCGGGGCGGAGTACCATATGCCTACTTTATTTGCCGACAGTTTCATGCCGGACCTGTTTCAGCTGGGCAAGGAAGTTAAAGAATTTATGGAGCTCTTCGGCTTTCAGCCCATCCTTTATTCTGAAAAAAAGGCAAGAATAACGACCATAGATGATGTACTTTTAAATATGGGAGCAGAACTTGCCAGAGGTAAGAATCGCCACGGCTCCTGCGGTATGGGCATAGAGGAATGTGTGCAGCGAAATGCCGCCGGATTTGGAATTACTGTGGAAGAGCTTGCTACATGGAGTAAGCAGGATTTATTAGACCGTTTAAAGCATATTCGAAAAGAGTATACGGAAAGAAGAGCGAAAATCTTAGGAATTCAAGCACCATCTTCCTCGAAATTCATGAACCAATCGAATTTTAGGAATTCTTCCACCGCTCCAAATTCTTCGAATCCATCTAATTCCACGATTTTCTCGAATTTTTCGAATCCCTACTATGAGATGCTAAAAAATAAGATGGTTCTGGAAAATTTTGTAGAGGAAGTGAAGGAGAATGTAAAGCTTCTGAGCTTAGTGGATGCGGATAGAAAATGGCTGGAGGAGTTCAAACATTTGATTTTCGAGACAGGACAGGGCTTACTTTTGGATCAGGACTATGAAGCCTATGCTCCCCATTTGACTTCTTCCAAAACAGGCATCCATAATCCGGCTATCTTTTTAGAAAAACGAGGCTTATCTTTGGATGAAGCCATCTATGTGACACGTCCCTATGTCACCCGTCATGGAAATGGGCCTTTACCTTGTGAGGTGGACCGTTCTGAACTTCCCGGGGTGGGAGAGGATCTGACCAATCAGCCTAATGAATGGCAGGGGACTTTGCGCTATGCTAAGCATGAGGGCTTGAAAGCCTTTTTTGCGCCGGTACTAAGAGATCGAGATTCCGTAAATTGCTTAGAGCGTATGGGCGAAACAAAACGTCCCGACCTTCCCAAACTCTCCATCCTTGTTACGCAGCTATCGGAAACAGGAAATCAACTATATTTTGAAGAGGGGAACATTCCCTTTGAAACAATTCAAAAAGCGGGAGAGGAGCTGGGGATTTCTTGCTTGAAAGATATTTGATAGAGATCTCTTAAACTTCCCTCGAAAAGCTCGTAAATAGCGATGTCATGCTTATGTAACGCTCTTAAAAGAAACAAAATCAGAGGATAATCCATGAAAATATTACTGACAGCCTTTACTCCCTTTGACGGGGAGAGCATTAACCCGGCGCTGGAGGCGATGAAGCTTTTGCCGGATAAAATAGGAAATCTTGAAGTTCTGAAGTTAGAAGTACCAACAGTTTTTGGAAAGTCTGCAAATCTTGTGCTGGAAACCATAGAACAAGAAAAACCGGATTTTGTCCTTTCTATCGGACAGGCAGGAGGAAGGGCGGAGATTACCCCGGAGAGAATCGCCATCAACATAGACGATGCAAGAATTCCGGACAATGAAGGCAATAAGCCGGTGGACAGGGCCATTTATCTCGATGGAGAAAATGCTTATTTCTCCACTCTGCCGGTAAAAGCCATGGTGGAAGCTATCAAAAAAGCAGGGCTCCCAGCTGCATTATCCAACTCGGCAGGAACCTATGTATGTAACCATTTGATGTATTCGGTACTGTATTATATTCAGATAAATGCCTTACCCATCAAGGCAGGATTTATCCATGTTCCCTATATATCCGAACAGACGGTAGAGAAAAAAGATAAACCCTCCTTAGCACTATCAGAGATTGTAAGAGGACTTAAAGCCTCCATAGAGGCAATTTCAAAAAAGATGCCGTAGAAAAATCTACGACATCTTTTTTTGAAATTAATGGACTTTAGCCAGTATCGGAGCTGACATTTGAAAAATGTTAGCTCTGAT
>CAUUUY010000074.1:0-7674 GCA_963548305.1 uncultured Oribacterium sp. | reverse complement strand
CAATAATCACATTTTTATTGGTGATTTCGTGCTCTATAATCACACTTTTATTGTATTTTTAATCCACGAAAATTACAAGCAAAAACACAAAATAAAATCTTCTTGAACTGTCAATTATTAGTTGACAGTTCAAGAAGGGAAGATTTGTTAAGGATATAAACAAACTCCTTTGCCCACTGAATGACCGTTTTCTCTAATGATCTATATACTCTCTAGGAAAAAAGAGGATATGATCATATCTTTTTCCTATCAAAACAGGAGTTTCTTTAACCATGCCGGCACCTTGTTTATCATATTGGATAATGTATCCCATATGGTTTTTCTGATTTTCTTTAACTATATTTTCATTCCTACAATAAATATATACACCTATGTTATCCGACAAATAACTTGATACAAACGTGTTTTCCGGTAAGGTATATTCACTATCTGATAAAACGCCGTCTTTTATTTCACAAATCTTGTTATCAGCGATACAATATAAATGCTTATTCATTGTAAATATTGCGCTGATATCCTGTTGAAAACTAAAACTTCCTAGCTTTTCTAAGCTTTTTTTATCAACTATATCAATAGTACGTTTTCTTCCTTTTGTAGACCTCCCTAAGCAATATAACTGATTTTCAAATAAGATTACTTTTTCATATTCCATGTCTTTTTCGTAGATTTTTTCTTCAATCTTGTCATTATATAAATCCACTTTTATTATTTTACTGCTCCATATATCCTCTTCCACAAACAAATGGGCCCCTACGATATATAACACGTTCTCTTCACACAATAAGTCGGAAGAATAGATGTCTATAATCTCTTTCTTTAAAATTTTTCCCTCTTCGTTCTGGACAAGAAGAAGATTTTTATACGTATCCCCTTCTACATTTCCATTCATTACAGCAACTATTTTCTCATCACAAAGATTTATGGATGTGACTCCGGAATAATTAGGATTATCCAAAAGTGAAAATAGCTTATAATCGCCGTCTCCATGAAGGAGGATATTATTATTGGCTCGTTCTCCTCCTGCTATAAACATATCTTGATTAAAATTGAACTTTGTAACATCTTGCATTTTCAATTTTCTCTTATGGATAAGCTTTCCATCAGTATCAAGTTCTATCAGTTCTCCGTTCTTATCAAACATATTGGATGCAAGTATATAGTAAGCTGTATCTTTGTTTTCGCTTTTTACATTTAGCATAGTACGAAAGCCTATGAATGCAATGAGCGCCAGCAGACACAAAGCTAAGCCAATCACTTTATTCTTCATAAATAAGGTCCTCTTATATAAAACAGGCAGTTGTAATAAATTATACTATGTCTACCTTTGAAAATACATAATAGTTAAAAGTGGGGCCAGTATACTTTCTATACCTGCGCATAATCAAATATTGTGGCGTGCCTATACTTGCGCATAATCAAAGATTCCCACATCTCTATACCTGCGCATAATCAAAGTTTATAGGTTTTCCATACTTGCGCATAATCAAAGACTCGCCTATAATATGTCCGGAATTCAAGCTTTATGATGGGATTAAGCCATTGTTCATCAGAAGGAAGGTTAGCATTATGGTTCTCAAAAGAAAAATCTATGATAAATTGCTGGAGTGGAAAGAAAACAGCCAAGGAAAGAAGGCTATCATGGTGGAAGGAGCCAGACGTATCGGTAAGTCTACCATTGTAGAAGAATTTGCCAAAAAGGAATACGAATCCTATATCATCATAGACTTTGCTAAAAAGGATAAAAACGTGGAGGAGTTCTTTAACCTTTATTTGAACCGCCTGGATGATTTGTTTATGATGCTGGGAACCTACTTCGGCGTAAAGCTGATTCCCGGAAAGTCGGCCATTATTTTTGATGAGGTACAGAGCTTTCCCCAAGCCAGAGCAGCGATAAAATATCTTGTGGCCGATGGCAGATATGACTATATCGAAACCGGATCCTTAATCTCCATAAAGGAAAATATTCAGGATATTGTGATTCCCTCGGAAGAGCGCAGCATCAATATGTATCCTCTGGATTTTGAAGAATTTGCTTGGGCTCTTGGCGAAGAACAGCTTATAGACTATATCAAAAGTTGTTTTGAAAAAAGAGAAGCTTTAGAAAGAGCCATGCACAATAAAGCCATGCATCTATTCAAGCAATACATCTTAGTGGGCGGAATGCCTAAGCCGGTTTCTTTATTTGTGGAAAGCGGGAAAGATTTTACTGCCGTGGATGCAGAAAAACGAGATATTTTGAAGCTATATCGAAATGATATTATGAAAATCAAAGCCCAATATAGAAGTAAGGTTCTTGCTATTTATGACCAGATACCGGGGCTTCTGTCCCAACATGAAAAACGTGTAGTGTTCAAAACTATACAGGAGGGAAGCTATGCAGAGCAATATAGCGAAACCTTCTTTTGGCTTTCCGATTCCATGATATCCAATGAATGTTTCCTCTGTAGCGATCCCAATATTGGCTTGTCCATGTACGAAGACCGTAGCTATGTAAAATGCTATATGGGAGATACCGGCCTTTTGCTAAGCCATGCTTTTGATGAAAATGAACTCTTGGAAAGTGAAATCTATCGGCAGATTTTAAACGATAAACTGTCTTTAAATGAAGGTATGCTTTACGAAAATGTTATTGCGCAGATGCTTGTTGCCAATGGCCATAAGCTGTATTTCTATACCCATTACTCTGAAGAAAAACATCGAAATGATATAGAAATAGACTTTATCATTTCCAATAACAGTAAGCTAAAATACAAGATGTTTCCCATTGAAGTGAAATCCGGAAAACGATATACCACTAATTCTTTAACACGCTTTAAAGAAAAATACAAAGCTCGAATTGGAGAGGCATATATTATCCATCCAAGGAACTTACTGATTAAAGAGGATATTCTCTGTATTCCTCCTTATATGACAATCTGTCTATAAAAAAAGAGCGACTGTAATGATTTTTGACAGCCGCTCTTTTTTTCTTATCTTTTAAACCACCGCCGCAGTTAGTTTTCCGTCCTGCAAACGGATTTCTATATTGTCGCCTTCTTTTACTCTGTCTTCCAGGATTTCCTTAGCCACCAAAGTTTCCACATGCTTTTGCATATAACGCTTCAGCGGTCTTGCACCGAAGCCGGGCTCATAGGCATTTTCCAAAATGAAGTCCAAGGCTTCCTTCTGAAGATGGATATGCAGACGACGCTCCTGCAAACGCTTGTTGATGTCCTTCAGGATAAGGTCTGCGATTCTTTCCATATCCTTCTGTACTAAAGGCTTGAAGAGAATGATTTCGTCCAAACGGTTCAGGAACTCCGGACGGAAATGGCCGTGAAGGGCTTCCATAACTTCCTTCCGTACATCATCCGGAATGTCTCCGTTTTCAGAAATACCATCCAGTAGGGTTTGAGCACCGATATTGGAGGTCAGGATAATGATGGTGTTCTTAAAGTCCACCGTCCGTCCCTGAGAATCGGTGATTCGTCCGTCATCCAGCACCTGTAAGAGAATGTTGAATACATCCGGATGGGCCTTCTCGATTTCATCAAAGAGCACTACCGCATAGGGCTTTCTCCGAACCGCCTCGGTCAGCTGTCCTCCCTCTTCGTAGCCTACATAACCGGGAGCCGCACCAATCAAACGGGACACGGAATATTTTTCCATGTACTCGGACATATCGATACGTACCATGGCATTTTCATCATCAAAGAGGTTCTGGGCAAGGGACTTGGCAAGCTCCGTCTTACCTACACCGGTAGGTCCTAAGAAGAGGAAGGAACCGATAGGCTTTGTGGGGTCTTTGATTCCGGCCTTGGAACGAAGAATAGCCTCTGTAACCTTGGTCACCGCCTCTTCCTGTCCGATGAGTCTCTTATGGATTTCATCGTCCAGATGAAGCACCTTGGAACGCTCGGACTCGTTTAACTTGGTTACCGGAATGCCGGTCCAACGGCTGATGATTTTGGCGATTTCTTCCTCTGTCACCTTGTCGTGTACCAAGCCCTGGGCTTCCTTAGACTGCGCAAGTTCCTCCGCCTCTACAAGCTCTTTCTCAACTTGCGGAAGATCCTGATATTGCAACTTCGAAGCCTGCTCATACTCTCCTTTTTGAACCGCAATGTTTATCTCTGCCTGCAACTGATTCTTCTTTTCACGAAGAGTCTGAAGCTTGGATACGGCGTTCTTTTCATTTTCCCACTGGGCCTTCTGCACATTAAACTGATCCCTAAGCTCGGAAAGCTCCTTCTGCAGGGTGGCCAGTCTTTCCTTAGAAAGCTGATCTTCTTCCTTCTTTAAAGCCAGTTCCTCAATCTGGAGCTGCAAAATTCTTCTTTGCATCTCGTCCATTTCCTCCGGCATGGAGTCCATCTCGGTTTTTATCATGGCACAGGCTTCATCCACCAGGTCAATGGCCTTATCCGGCAGGAATCTATCAGAAATATAACGGTCGGAAAGGGTAGCCGCTGCAACCAATGCGGAGTCGGTAATCTTTACCCCGTGGTAAACCTCATAACGCTCCTTAATGCCTCGAAGGATGGAAATGGTATCTTCCACATCCGGCTCGTCCACCATGACAGGCTGAAAACGTCTTTCCAAAGCCGGGTCTTTTTCAATATATTTTCTATATTCATCCAGAGTGGTGGCTCCGATACAATGAAGCTCTCCTCTGGCCAGCATGGGTTTTAAGAGATTTCCGGCATCCATGGAGCCTTCGGTTTTTCCGGCTCCTACAATGTTGTGGATCTCATCGATGAAGAGCAGGATTTCTCCCTCGGACTTCTTCACCTCATCCAAAACTGCCTTTAATCTTTCTTCAAACTCTCCTCTATATTTAGCGCCGGCAATCAATGCACCCATATCCAGGGCGAAAATCTTCTTCTTTTTCAAGGAATCCGGCACGTCTTCCTTGGCAATTCTTTGGGCCAGGCCCTCTACCGCAGCGGTTTTACCAACCCCGGGTTCTCCGATTAAGCAGGGGTTATTCTTCTGCTTTCTGGAAAGAATTCGGATAATGTTTCGGATTTCCTCATCTCTTCCGATAATGGGGTCAAACTTCTGCTGTCTGGCTCTTTCCACCATTTCATAACCATATTTGTTCAAAGAATCATAGGTGCCTTCCGGATTGTCCGTAACTACCTTCTGATTTCCTCGAACGGAGGACAGAGCCTGTAAGAAGCCGTCCTTGGTAATATGAAATTCTTTGAAGAGCTCCTGAATCTTCTTATCTCCGTCCTTTAGGAGAGCCAGGAAAAGATGCTCTACGGAAACATATTCATCTCCCATGGCTTTCGCATGGTCTTCCGCATTCATCATAACCTTATTGGCGTCTTGGGAAAAATACTGCTGTCCCCCGGAAACCTTAGGCAGGCTGTTAATCTTCTCTTCCAGCGCTCTCTTAAAGTCTTCTACCGGAACTTCCATCTTTTCCAGAAGCTTTTCAATCAGGCTGTCTTCAATGTCTAACAAACTATATAAAATATGAAGCTGTTCAATGGCTTGATTGCCGTGATCCATAGCAATCTTTTGGCTGTTGTTGATACTTTCAACGGATTTTTGGGTAAAACGATTAATGTTCATAGGAGTACCTCCTTTATTTTTCCTCAAGATAGCTCCATTATACTCTCGTTGTTAGCACTGTCAAGTGGTGAGTGCTAATTCTTTTGTGATTTTTTTGTGAACCAAATTTCACTTGCATTTTTTCCCAAGTCCCACTATACTATCCCCGTTATATATTTCATAAGGGAGTAACAAGAGCCTAGCTCGTGGATATCAACATTGCATGCAGGAGACTGCTGGTATCTACTGAAAATGTGAGACTTATGCAACCCAGTTTTTCTGAGTGGCATGGGTCTCTTTTTATTCTATAGAGAGCGCCGGCACACAGCAGGATATCTCATTGTTAGAAGCAATCAGATTCTTGCCTCTTATGAAAACCTAGGGAGAAAGGGTAAAGGAAAATGAAGGATCAAAACATGGAACAGAAAAGCACTAGAAAAGTATGGCAGGACAAGGCTTATCAAATGGAAATCCCGGAGCTGCTGAGAGCCGTGGAAAGTCCGGTGGAAACAGGTCTGTCCTCCGTTGATGTGGCCAAAAGACAGGCGGAGTACGGCAGTAATGCTCTGGAGGTGGAGAAGCATTCTTCTCTATTAGAAAAATTTATAGAACAATTTAAAGATTTTATGATTATCATTCTTTTGGCTGCCGCCGCAGTATCCCTCTTTGCCAGCCACGAGTGGCATGATGCGGTGATTATCCTTTTGGTGGTGGTTTTAAATGCCATCATGGGGGTTATTCAGGAGGCAAAGGCGGAGGAAGCTATTGATGCCTTAAAGGAAATGGCTTCTCCGGATGCAAGAGTTCGCCGAAACGGCAATGTGGAAACCATCAAGTCCCATGAGCTGGTGCCGGGAGATATCGTACTTTTGGAGGCAGGAGATATCGTTCCTGCGGATATGCGTTTGCTGGAAGCCAACTCCCTGAAGGTAGAGGAAGCGGCGCTTACCGGAGAATCCGTTCCCGTGGATAAGGACATTGCCCCCATTACTTTGGAGGATGCGGGAATCGGCGACCGAAAAAACATGGTTTACTCCGGCACCAATGTGACCTACGGTCGTGCTGTAGCCGTGGTGACCGCCATCGGTATGGATACCGAGGTGGGACATATCGCCAATATGCTGGCCCATGCGGAAAAGACCAAGACTCCTTTGCAAAGGGATCAGGATCGTTTGGGAAAGAGCTTAACCATTATGATTTTGGCCATTGCCGCAGTAACCTTTGTGGTGGGACTGCTCCGGGGAAGAGCCATTACCGATATGCTCCTGGTATCCATTTCCCTGGCGGTAGCCGCTATTCCTGAAGGCTTACCTGCCATTTCCACCATCATCCTCTCTCTGGGAACCCGTTCCATGGCGGAAAGAAAGGCATTGGTTCGTACTCTTCCGGCGGTGGAGACTCTGGGAGGCACCCAGGTGATTTGCTCCGATAAAACCGGAACCCTGACGCTGAACCAGATGACCATTGAGAAGGTGTATTTCGACGGAAAATTGCAGGATCGAAGCGTGGAAATCCCCGCGGAGAATCCTCTTCTTCGCAGTCTTGTTTTGGCAAATGACGCCAAGCTGGATGCAGAGGGAAAGCTGATTGGCGATCCTACGGAAACCGCTATGGTACAGTTTGCCTTGGATCAGCATTTTCCTCTTCAGGAAAATGAGAGCAGATACCCTCGTGTGCAGGAGCTGCCCTTTGATTCAAGCAGAAAGCTGATGAGCACCTTCCATCCCATGGGAGGAGAATTCCTCCTTTGCACCAAGGGTGCGCCGGACCAGCTTTTACAGCGTTGTAGTCATATCGTGGAAAATGGAGAAGTTCGCCCCTTAACGGAGGAGGATAGAAAGGCCATTCTCTCCGAAAATACCAAAATGGCAAGGGAGGCTCTTCGTGTCTTGGCAGCTGCTTATCAGATTTGTCATTCCGTGCCGGACTCCCCCCGTTCCGAGGAGGTGGAGCAGAACCTGATTTTTGCCGGTCTTGTGGGCATGATTGACCCGGAGCGTAAGGAAGCGTCGGCAGCGATTTCCGTTGCCAAAGGAGCCGGCGTTCGTACCGTAATGATTACCGGCGACCATGCGGAAACCGCCCAGGCCATTGCCGAGCGTTTAGGCATTCTTCCTATGGGAGAGGATAACC
>CAUUUY010000073.1:0-7735 GCA_963548305.1 uncultured Oribacterium sp. | reverse complement strand
GTACGTTATCATTTAAATAAAATGAGGAAAGCAGGACTTATTCGATATGAGGGTTCAACAAAATTAGGTCAGTGGGTAATTATGAAGCTAAATGGTAAATAACCTGTCCTTTCAAAAAATCCACCAGCTTTCTGCGAGATTTATGGATTAATCAAGACAAGTAAGCGACATTAAAATGTCGGTTTGAATGTCGGTTTGAATGTCGGTTTGACAAAGAACAAGGATGTTGTATGCAATATAGATCTGAAAGAGGGGAAATCTAAGCCCGTCAGTAGATTTAGAAATCTTGCTCAGCGAAAGACTGTAGAACTTTGCATGTCAAAGCGACTGATGCAGCATAGACATGAAAGAGAGCAATCTGAGCCCGCCGGTACTTGCGAAAAACAAAGGTACTGCAGTTTTTCGCTTAGTACCGCTGCAGGGCGAGGTTAGCGGGAGCGTGTCCCGAAGACAGCCCCATACTGCATCAGAGCGCACTGTGCAAGGAAAACAGTCCCTCACTACGAAGGTGAAGTTAACAGGAGCGTGCCCGATTTCATGCCTATACCGCATTGGAGCGAACTCCTATGATGAATACAACTCCCTCTCTACAATCCATCTTGCGGCTTCTTCTAAATTTTCAAAGTATGGAGGGCAAGGCTTCCCTTCCTCTTCCAGCTTCCTTTTCTCCTCTTTCCCGTATCCGCTAGCCAGAAGGATAGGCTGTACACCGAAGTTTTCTCCGGCTTCACAGTCTAAGATTTTATCGCCAATCATATAGGAGTGGGAAAGCCAAGCTTTTCGCTCTGCTTGCCGATGTTCCTGTTCCAACGCTTCCCGTTCTTCCCGACTTAAGCAGTAAGGGCTTTGAATGGGAGTCTCTGCTTCATTTTCCTGCAATAAATCCCACTCCGCCTGATAGAGCATTCCGGGATTTGGCTTTCGGCAATCACATTCCCTTTGGTATGCTCCTATCCCCTTCGGATGGTGGGGACAGTAATAGATGCCTTTCAGGAAAATGTCTCTCTTTTTAAGCTCTTCTCTTAAAAAAAGATGCAGGGCTTCCGCATCCTTTTCTCCGTAATAGCCTCTTCCGATTCCGGCCTGATTCGTCACCACCACCAGCTGAAAGCCGGCTTTTGACAGGATAGATAGGCCCTCTAAAACATGGGGGAGAAAACGAAAATCCTCTACCTTATGTAGATAAGACACTTCCTCATTAATGGTGCCGTCCCGATCCAGAAATACGGTTTTTTTTAAAGACTTTACTTTGTCCTTGGCATTCGATTTTAGATTTTCATGTACTTGTAGCTTCCCATGACCATTTACGTTGTGCTTTTCATTCGAAGAATTGGGGGCGTTTTCTCGTTGTTCCTCTATACTTTTCTTCATAGCTTCCCCTGCCCCACGTCCGTAATAAACTGTCGGTAATCTTCAGGAATGCCGATATCCATGAAATAGCCCTCGAAGGGAAGGCCGAAGATCCGCTTTCCTTCAGAAAGCCATTTGGGGATGCAGTCCTGCTCCAGGCTCTGCTTTCCCTCAGGAATTTCCGCAATCAGGCTCTTCTTCATTACATAGATGCCTCCATTGATTTCCCCGGCTAAGGGCTGAGCACCGTCATTCAGCTTCTCATTCCATGCCAAAATCCGGCCTGCTGCATCTCTTCTCACTGCGCCGTAGCGGGAAATATCCGGTACAGCTCTGGTGGCAAGGCTGAAGTCCCCATCATTTTCCTGATGAAAATGGTAAAGTCCCTGATAGTCCATGGGGAAATAGGTGTCCGCATTCAGCACCAGTACCTCTTCCTCCATAATCTTCGGAAGGGCGTTTCGGATGGCGCCCCCGGTGCCTAATGGCTCTTCCTCATAGGAATAGGCAATCTTTAGACCGAAGGCGGAGCCGTCCTGAAAATACTCTTCAATCATCTCCCCCATATAGCCCAGAGCAAAAATCACCTCTGTAATGCCCTTGTCCCGGAGCATTTCCAAAAGGTACTGTAAAAAGGGCTTTCCGCAAATATCCGCCATGGGCTTGGGGCGGTCCGAAACCACGGAACGAAGTCTGGTGCCCATTCCTCCACATAATAAGATTGCCTGCATTTTCCCTCCTTACAAAATGAATTTACTTTAACTCCAGCACTTCTCCGTCTTTTCCAAGACCGAAGTCTTCCCGAATACCTTCAAACACCGCCTCTGTGGAAAATGCCTTTTCCACGAATTCCAGGGATTTCTGTCCCATTTCTCGAAGCTTGGGAATGTTTTGGTACAGCAGCGCTCCGGTTTTCGCAAATTCTCTTTCTTCTCCCTCGATAGCTACCACTTCTTCAATGCCCGGGATGCCTTCCGCCCCGCAGGGGGTGGTCAGGATGGCGGCTCCTTCGTGGAGGGCTTCCACCACCTTGCCCTTCACGCCTGCTCCGTAGCGCAGGGGTACAATCACCATTCGGCTTTCCTGGTAGAGGCTGTGGAGCTTTTCGTCACTGACAAAGCCCAGCACCTCGATGCCTTCCTGCTGTCCCAGGGCCAGAACCTTCTCTGTCGGCTTACTGCCCACGATGCGGAAACGAAGGTTCGGAAGCTGTCTTCTCATCAAGGGGAAGATTTCCTTGGCAAACCAAAGTACGCCGTCCTCATTGGGCGGGTGGGCGAAGCCTCCCACAAAGAGCATTCCTTCCCGTCCCTCCGTCATCTTCTCCATCTGCACGGAGTCGGAGAACACATAGGCGGTAATGGCCTTTACCGGAATGCTGTCGTCAATCTTATGGATTTCCTCCACCTCTAAGTTGGAGGGGTAATAGCTGATGTCCGCCTTTTGCAAGACGGAAAGCTCCATGCTCTTAAAGTAGGCGATTTCCTCCAGAAGCTCCGGTCTTGGCTTTAGGGCATACTCCCTTTGCAGACGGAGAAAATGCAGGTCATGGCCATAGAAAATAATCTTCCAGTCCGTATTTTCCTTGATATAGTCAATGTACTTGGAGGCAATGTGGGGGCGGTTCAGATAAGCAATCTGAATCATCTGCTTATTGTCCTCCATCCACTTCCAAATGCTCCCCTGCATCTTACTGCCGTAAAGGACTTCGATGCCCATTTGCTCCAGGGCTTCCGTGTAGGGCTCTTCCTTTAGGAAATTGTCCCCTAAGAACTTTATCTGCACGCCCTTTTCCGCCAGCATTTTCAGGTACTGGTAGGTGGTTTTGGATCCTGCGTCCTTGTCAAAGGTAGGTACATAGTGGTCCACGAAGAGCACATAGCGCTTGCCCATGCCCCGTTCTCTGGCCTGGAAGGGGTTGGGGCTTCCGATATTGACGCACTGCTTTTTCAGCTCTTCCTTCCATTTTTCCTTGAATTTTTCCTGGTTGACCTTCTGGTAACGCTTCAGGCCGCTTCCTTCCACATCCGTGCCGTTGGAAATGCCTTCATAGTGGATGACCTTGGACTTGGGCTGGTACAGCACCTTCTTGCCCATTTTCCGAACGGAAAATGCCAGGTCGGAGTCTTCGCAGTAGGCGGGGGCAAAGAGCTCGTCAAAGCCTCCCAGCTCCTTCCAAATGCTTGTCCGCACCAAGATGGCGGCACCGGAAATGTAGTCCACTTCCTTCACATAGTTGTACTCCGGATCCTCCGGGTCTTGCAATCTGCCGTAGTTCCAGCCGGAAGCATCGGACCAGATAATGCCGCCCGCCTCCTGCAATCTTCCGTCCGGATACACAAGCTTTGAGCCTACGATTCCCGCATCCGGCCGTCTTTCCATCAGCTCCACCAGGGAGGACAGCCAGCCCTCCGTCACTTCCGTATCATTGTTCAGGAAGAAAATGTATTCTCCCTTGGCTAAAGCGGCGGCCTGGTTGCAGTTTTTCAAAAAGCCCATATTTTCCTTGTTCCGGGCAATCACCAGATTTTCCGAAAAGAGCCGTAAATCTCTGGTGGCATCCGTGGACACATCATCCGCAATAATTACCTCATAAGGCGTCTCCACGGAACTTGTGAAACGGAGGATGGACTGTAAACAGCGGTAAGTATAATGAATCTGGTTATAACAGGGAATCACGATACTGACCTTGGGGTTCTCTACCTTGGGAAGGCAAATCTTCCCCCCGTCAAAATAGGCCTGTCCGATCTTAAAGTGTCCGGAAATCCGATTTCTTCCCTCCGCCGTAAAATATAGGGGCAGGGTTTTAAAGGGGTGGAGGACTGTTCGTCCCATGTAATGAAGAATCAGTCTTCTCTTACTGTCCTTTGGAAAACGGCGGTTAAAGGCAGTGGAAAGCCGTCTTCTAATCTTCGAAGGCAGGCTTTGGTGCCGTTCAAAGTAATTCCGCTCCTCCTGAAGCTGAGCAATATCCCGCTCATGGGCACGAATCACATTTTCCAGATTGCCCACATGCACATTGGTAAGGCGATTGACCTCCCGCTCTTTCTTTACGGAAATCTCCTTTTCCTTCAGCTCTTCCTGCAAATATTGAATCTGCTCCCGTCGTAGGGCGATTTCTTCCTTCTGCTTTTGGAAATTTTCCGGACTCATACGACTTTGTTGGTAAGCCCAAACATTTTCCTCCTGTCCCTCTCCATGAACCTCTTCCTGGAAAATGGCCTCTTTGCGCTCGCAGGAAAGAAGCTCCGGCTTGTTGATGGAAAACAGGCGGAAGAAGCTTTCTTCGTCCTTGTATTTTAATTTGTCCTTATATTCTTCGTACCAGTAATGGAGGATGCGGTACAGGAGGAAAAGCCGTTCCTCTCCCTCTTCCTTCACCCACTCGCAGTCAATAAGCACCGCCTGCTCTCCGTCCATGATGACATTTTCAAAAAGTAAATCCAAGTTGGCAGGCTTAATGAAGCTGTCCTCTCCCAAAAGAAGATGAAGGGCTTCCTGGATTTCCTTTACCGGCGCCTTTCCTTGGGAAATCAAGTCTCCCAGAATTTCTCCGATACTCTTTCCCTTTACAAATGGGTACAAAATGCTGGAAGGGGACTGGGAACCGGCATAGGCCCGCCAAAAGCCTTCTTCCTCCAAACCCTGAATCTTCCGCCGGGCGAAGCTTTCGCTAAGGAGCTTCCGCTTCTTGGGTAAGGAATCAATATGGGCATTGGCCTCCGCCCCGATGCCTTCTTTTAAGACCTTTTTAACGCCCTCTTTATCCCGAAGAATCTCGGTTTTCAGGGCGTACTCCGGCTTTCTGCTGGAGTTGTATTTGATGTACTCCACTTCCTCGCTATGCACATCCTTCATGGAAAGGATAGCCGTGGCATCCCCCCGGAAACGGTAGAGAAAGCTGGGGGCAAATTGGGGGAAAACCCCTTTCTTTCCCAGCGCCACATAGCCGTAGCTCTCCTCTCCCTCCTTGGGAAGTCTTTTTTCTGTATAAAAATGAATGGGATAGTCTAAAGAAGGCATGGGAAAATAAAGACTTGCCCGTGCCTTTGGGTAGTCCTTTTTCAAGCTCTCTTCCAGCATTTTCAAAGCATCATAGCTTTGGTAAGCCGGCTCCTTCTCGTAGTAGCCGGTGGAAATGCGCTCCAGAGCATTTTCATTTTCCATCCCCAAAATCACTTCGCCCCCGGGAAGCAGCCACTTCTCCAAAAAGGTACGAAGCATCTCCTCCAGGGAGCCCTGGAAGAGCATCAAATGCCGCTTGGTCAAAAGCGGAATGATGATATAGTCAAAGCGGTCTTCCTCCAAACGGAGACTGATGCTTTTTACTCTTTTTCGTAGTAGCTTTTCAAAAAGCTCCTGGCTGTCCTTTTCTGCCAAAAGCAGGACCTTGCTGTCCTTCTCCAGCCCCCCTTCTCCGGGGAAAAACGAAATCCATTCGATTAAGTTGGATTGCACCTTCGAAAAACTCATGCCTCATGCCTTTCCAGAGTCACTTCCGACTCCATATCGTAAATTCCAACGGTGTTTTTATTGGATAAAACAGTGATACTGGTAATGTCGTATTTTCTGTCGTAAACCGTGTGCTCCCCTTCTTCGAAGCCGGTGCAGGAGATGGAGAGAAGATATTCTCCTCCTTGCAGGTTCATCCGCTGGGTAAAGGTGCAGTAGTACTCGTCTCCCTTCTTTACCGCCGGGATTTCCTTTCCTTCAAAAAGGGTATTGGTGCCGCTTAGGTCCATGCCTCGCTTGTCCTTGATGGTGAAGGTGAAAATGGGGGCGGTGATATCATCATGGAAGACAATCCGTTCTTTAATGGAAAATTCTTCGCCCTTTAACAGCACATTACTTGGGCGCCCGTCCTTATCCAGCACCCCGAAGTCCAGAATCTCCGCCTTGCCGTTGCCATACTGCTGGCTGGAAGGGTTTAAGGTCAAATGGTCTTTCATAAAGCCGGTAGGCTTTTGGGAAGATTGGCCGGCTTCGGGGGATGTGGATTCAGCGGTTCCTGAGGCTATGCCTGTGCCGACGTTTTTTTCGGTGGTTCCGGCGGTGCCGGCTCCGGTTTTACCGGCTTTGTCTTCAGCTCCGGTGGTGCCGGCATTGCCGGTACTTGCATCTTGTCCGGTGGTTCCTGATGCGTTAACTGTTCCGGTAGCTTCTCCGTCTACATTTCCAAGGAAGTTCTGCTCTTCCATAAACTGCTCGGCGTGGGGATCCTTTCCCGCCAAAATCTTCTTGTACTTGTCCACCATTTGCCCGGGAAGGCCTTCCCCAACCTTTTCCCCCTTGTGGAAAAGCACCACCCTGTCGCAGTACTTCATTACCGAGCCCAGGTCGTGGGTTACCATCAAAATGGTGGTACCCTTCCGCTTTAATTCATCCATGCGGTGATAACATTTGGCCTGAAAGAACACATCTCCCACGGACAGGGCCTCGTCCACAATCAAAACCTCCGGGTCAATGGAGATATACAGGGCAAAGGCCAGACGGACAAACATACCGCTGGAATAGGACTTTACGGGCTGGTACACGAAGTCTCCAATATCCGCAAACTCCAAAATGGCAGGGAGCTTCTCATCCATCTCTGCCTTGCTAAAGCCCATCATGGTGCCGTTCATATAGATGTTTTCAATACCGGTATAGTCCTGGTTAAAGCCGGCGCCCAGCTCCAAAAGAGCGCAGATGCTTCCCCGGCTTTCCACCTTTCCCGTGGTGGCGCTGAGTACCCCGGTGATAATCTTCAGCATGGTAGACTTACCGGAGCCGTTGGTGCCGATAATCCCCACTGCCTCTCCCCTTCCTACGGAAAAGGAAATGTCTCTCAGGGCATAGAAATCCTTATGGTAAGATTTTTTCCGAAGGCTAATGCTTTCCAGTAGCCGGTCTATGGGCTTATCGTATAAACGATAGACCTTGCTTACCTGATCCACCGAAATGATTTTCTCTGCTTCTTCCATAGTCCCCCTTAAAATCTTATAGCAATCGCTTTATCTGTACTTTACATCTGCATTTCTGCTTGGCAAAAGTCTTCCAATGTTTCCGGAAATCCCTTACTCTCAAACGAAAAGTATACCATAAAATGAAAATCTTTTCTCTATTCTATTCAAGAACTCTGCATATCTTCTGGAAAGGGCTGTAAAAAATTAAAATAATTTTCTAAGCAATATAGGTCTGAAACGGGGCACGCTCTCGCTAGCTTAATCCTGTGTATCGAAAGACTGTATTTATCATAAAGATGCGTTCAAATGTAGTATGGGTCTACAATCGGGGCACGCTCCCGCTAACCTCGCCTTCGTAGCAGTACTAACTTCAAGCTTCGCTTTGCTTGCTTTCAGTAAGTACTGACGGGCTCAGATTGCCCCTATTATAGACCCATACTGCA
>CAUUUY010000072.1:0-7750 GCA_963548305.1 uncultured Oribacterium sp. | reverse complement strand
AGTACGGTTTATTGATTTCTTTTCCCAAAAAAAACATTTTGAAATTTTCTATATACATATTAAAAATTGTGAATTATCAACTAGATTCTGCAATGACAAAGGAAGGGCTTTCAATTATGTTATTCAGTTAGCATTACGTTATTTTATAGAGAATAATTTTTTTAAAGATGATGATTACTTTCTACAGCTTGATAATAGAAATGAAGGAAAAAAGACAAGGTACTTTTTGGAAGAGTACCTTAACACTGAACTGACTTTATCAGGAATAACCAGCCGTAAATTCAAAGTTATTTACTTTGATTCTGCAGATAATCATTTTATACAAATTGCTGATATATTTGCAAATTTATTATATTCCCATATTCGGACCAACTCTTATGATAGGGAAATTAAGAAACTAAAAGATAATGATATATTAAAATTCACATTTGTGTTTCCAAAAAAGTAGTATTGACGAACAGCAAACAAAATGTTATTATGCTAGCATACTAACAGTAAGTCTTATGTCTGTGCCGTATTCTAGGTAAACGTCATGTGTTGGCGTCGCACATAAGCTATTGGTTAATCTAGATTAAAGAAGATCATCTCGCAAATATAGACTCCACTGCGAGATGATTTTTTTAGTCGACTGGAGTTATAGGACATAACGTGTTGATAAAAACTCTGTAGAACCTTGTAAATCATAGGGGATTATCAATAAAACGAAGAATAAATGCGGTTTTCTGGATGCTACATTCACTCTCCTGAACGTTTGTTCTTTAGAGAAATTTTACTACCTATTCCTTTCCTCCTATGATAAACTGGAGTCGTAATTGTATAGGGTATTTTTATATATCGACAGCATGTGAACTGCTCTTGGCGATACAGAAATAAGGAACTGTGAAAGAGATTTTTCTCCTTCTACAGTTCCTTTTGTTTTGCCTTATTACAAGCTGACTTTTGTCCTATAACCCTAGTTTTTTCTTAGTTTCTTCTATACATTTTTTTCTTAACATGATAACCCGCGCACTCCGACCCTACTGCTTCAAAATAAAGGTATTCCGGTCAAAATCGATAATTCCTTCATCCTTCAGCTGGGAAAGCTCTCTGGTCATGGCAGAGCGATTGGTGCACAAAAACTGTGCCATGTCCGTACGGCTTAGTCCCAGTTCAATGTATTTGGATTTTTGCTTTTGTGCCTGTAAGGAGAGGTAGGCCAATATCTTCTCTCTAAGGCTGCTTCGGGAAGTCACCTCAATCTTTTCCATCAACTGAATATTTTTCTTTCCAATCAAATCAAAAAGATTTTCAATCAAGCGGAAGTGGAAGGCACAACGGTTTTTACAGACATGGATAGCCTTTTGGAAGGAAATAAACAAAACCTCCGCCTTGCTGGCTGCCACAAAGCTGACATACTCCCCAGCGGCGGTATTGTTGCCGAAGGTCTCTCCAAAGATTTCTCCCTCATTCATATAGGTAAGAAGGGTTTCATTCCCCCATACATCTGTCTTTAACATATGGACGCTGCCTTGTAAGACTACTCCAACGTGTTGCTCATTCTTTTCCTCCAAATGAACAATCTCCCCCTTTTTATAGGAGCGGACATAGCTTTTCATGCAGTAAAGAAGGGCATTCAGGTTCTCTGTCTCCACCCCATTGAAAATCTCCAAATCTCTGTAGCGAAGGAGTTCATCCCCCTTCAAATGCTTCTTCTTTTCCTGTTCCCTGCTGTGCACGGAGGTAAAGGAAGTATGCTGATGGGAGTCGAACCCATGTCCGCAAGTGCTTTCCTCAACGCCTCCCGAGCAGCCGCAAGAATGCTCATGATAGCCTTCTCCACATTGACAGCTCTCCTCAGTACTATTCTTTTTTTCCTTCATTTCCTGACCCATTTTTTCTTCTCTCCTGTTTTCACTATTTTTCTTAAATTTTATATATATTCTTTCTTCCCGAATTCCCCTGACTAGCTAAAATAAACCAAGGACATTTACTTCAGTATTTTTATAATTCAGTAATTTTCCTCTATTCTCTTCTTCCTTTCAAAATAATTTTTATGCATTTTTCTCCAAATAATCCATAAAAAATGCTTAAAATTCCAAATATTGTTTTTTATAGATACAGAGTTTATCAGCATTTTGTTGCCTCTGCAACACTTTTTTCTCAATTCCTAGGTATGATAGGCAAAGTAATGAGTCTAGAATTTTTCTTCAGGAGGAAAAAAATGGAAAATAAAATGTTTTGTTATCAGTGTCAGGAAACTGCAAACTGTTCCGGATGTACCGTATCCGGTGTTTGCGGAAAGAAGCCGGAAGTAGCTGCTATGCAGGATCTTTTGGTTTATGCAACCAAGGGATTATCCGCTGTGGCTCAGCAGTTAAGAGCCGAGGGAAAGGAAGTTTCTCAGGAGTTAAATCACAGAGTAACCATGAACCTTTTCATCACCATTACCAATGCAAACTTTGATAATGATGCTATCATTGAAAATATCAAGGAGACCTTCGCGATGAGAGATGCGGTTAGAGCAACTCTTTCCGACAGCTCCAAGCTTCCTAAGGCAGCAACCGTAGAAGTAGCAGAAAAGGATTATCCTGTCTTTGCACAGAGCATCGGTGTTTTAGCTACCGAAAATGAAGATATCCGTTCTTTAAGAGAGTTAATCACCTATGGATTAAAGGGTCTTGCAGCTTATTCCAAGCACGCAAATGCACTTTTAAAGGATGATGCAAATGTTGACGCTTTCATCCAGAAGGCTCTTGCCGCAACTTTAGACGACAGCCTTTCCGTAGACGATTTGGTAGCTCTTACCTTAGAGACCGGTAAGGCCGGCGTAGAGGGTATGGCCCTTCTTGACGGAGCAAATACTTCCGCTTACGGAAATCCTGAAATCACTACCGTAAATATCGGTGTTCGTAACAACCCCGGTATCCTGGTTTCCGGACATGACCTTAAGGATCTGGAAATGCTCCTGGACCAGACAGAAGGCACCGGCGTAGATGTTTACACCCACTCCGAGATGCTTCCTGCCCACTACTATCCATTCTTTAAGAAGTATAAGCACTTCGCAGGAAACTACGGAAATGCTTGGTGGAAGCAGAAGGAAGAGTTCGAGCCGTTTAACGGACCAATCCTGATGACCACAAACTGTATCGTTCCTCCAAAGGACAGCTACAAGGATAGACTTTGGACTACCGGTGCAGCAGGTTATCCCGGATGCAAGCACATCGGCGGAAAGTACGGCGAGATCAAGGATTTCTCCGCTATCATTGAACAGGCTAAGTCCTGCCCCGCTCCAACAGAAATCGAGACAGGAACCATCGTAGGCGGATTTGCTCATGAGCAGGTATTTGCCCTTGCAGATAAGGTAGTAGAGGCTGTAAAGTCCGGCGCTATCAAGAAGTTCGTGGTTATGGCAGGTTGTGACGGAAGACAGAAGAAGAGAGACTACTACACAGAGTTCGCGAAAGCTCTTCCAAAGGATGCCGTAATCTTAACTGCAGGCTGTGCAAAGTATAAGTACAACAAGCTGGATCTTGGCGATATCGGCGGAATCCCAAGAGTTTTGGATGCCGGACAGTGTAATGACTCCTACTCCTTGGCCTTAATCGCTTTAAAGCTGAAGGAAGTATTCGGCTTGGATGATGTAAACAAGTTACCATTGGCATATAACATTGCTTGGTACGAGCAGAAGGCTGTTATCGTTCTCCTTGCCCTTCTCTACTTAGGGGTAAAGAACATTCACCTTGGACCAACTCTTCCCGCCTTCCTTTCTCCGAATGTAGCCAAGGTTCTCGTAGAGAACTTCGGTATTGCCGGAATCGGAACCGTAGAAGATGATATGAAGATTTTCTTCCCGGAAACAGCATAAACGAGATATCACATGCTTCGCGAGCCATGTGCTTTGAAAATAAAGAAGCTATCACAGGCTTTGCGCGATAGGTATTAAGAATGAACAAAGTACCCTGTGCTTCGCAAGCGATACTCGTTAAGAATAAAGGAGCCGCCCCTATGGGGCGGTTAATCCGGTATAAGAAACCGTTTTATTTTCGGAAGCTGACAAGTTCCAGCCAAAACATCATTTGCCCAACATCTTATCTTCTGAGAAGCACCGAAAAAGTCTCTTGCAGAAAAGAGAATCTTCAAAACGCACTAGAAAGAGAGCTATACAATGTATTCTATTCAATGTAAACGAATTTATGAAGAAAAAACAGATAAGGATGGATTTCGTATCCTGACGGATCGTCTTTGGCCACGAGGCATTACAAAGGAACGTGCCGCTTTGGATAACTGGGCGAAGGAAATGAGCCCTTCTACTTTTCTTCGCAAAACTTTCAATCATAAAGAGGAAAATTTCCCCTTGTTTGAGAAAAAGTATTGGGAAGAGCTGGAAAAGAATCCGGAGAAGGAGCAATTTATTGCTTTGGTTAGAGAGCATCTTGCTCATGAAAATGTTACCCTCCTCTATGCTACTAAAGAAGAGCGTTTTAACCAGGCTGTGGTTATGGAGGGCTGGCTGAAGGAGAAGCTTGCGGAAGAGGCAAAGGAGCATTCCGCTTAATTCGCCCTGCGAAGGGAAGGACTGTAACTCTTTAAGAATAAGCTCCAATGCAGTATAGACATGAAATCGGGTACGCTCTCGCTAACCTCTCCTTCGTAGTGAGGGACTGTAACTCTTTAAGATTAAGCTCCAATGCAGTATAGACATGAAATCGGGCACGCTCTCGCTAACTTCGCCTTCGTAGCAGTACTAACTTCAAGCTTCGCTTTAGCTTGCTTTCAGTAAGTACTGACGGGCTCAGATTGCCCTCTTTCATGTCTATACTGCATCTGTCGCTTCAATTATTGATTTTTACAGTCCTTCACTTCGTCGGCTTTCGGTAAGTTCCGGCGGGCTCAGATTGCCCTTCTTATAGACTACACTGCATCATTCGCTTCAATAAATTAATTTCTACAGTCCTTCTCTCCGTTGGTTTTCGCAAGTACCGGCGGGCTCAGATTGCCCCTCTTACAGACCTATACTGCAATTCGCTTCAATTCACTGATTGTCACAGTCTGTCACTTCGCGGGGATCTGTAATTTCTGCCAAACTCAAATTGCCTCATTTTCAGACCAATCTTGTCGAAAATTTCTTTATTCTGTTTCCATTTCTTCCGTATTCATCTCTACCGGATTTATCTCTTTTGCTTCGAGACCTTCCTTTTTCTCTAAGGACTCTTGGATAGCATCTTTCATGGCATCCATGCCGTTGTCTCCCTGCTCTTCCTTTTCTTCTCCTCGAATGGATTTCTTCTTTTTATCCTCTTCGACAGTTTTTTGCAGGCTTCTCATGGCGATGGCCATGACATAGGCTTTAGGATTTTTTTCCTTTAAAAATTCCAAATCTTTCGGACTTACAGCCTTTCCGGAGCCATACAAAAGCGCAATTCGGAAGGCATCTGTCTCATCCTTAAAGGCCTTGCTTGCCTCCTCTCCGGATTTTTTCGCATTCTCAAGCTCTTCCAGCCGGGACGACCATTCCTGCTGAAAATCCTTCTGCTTATTGATATCCTTCGCATCCTTTTCCATATCCTTCAAAAGATCGGAAAGGACGTCAGCAAGGTCTGTATCGTCCTCCCGCCCCTTTGCTTTTTGGGAAAATGCTTCATACTCCGCGCTGAGCTGAATACTGTCTTTCCGTACCGAAGAGCCTTCCTTGGCTTTGGCTTCGGTTTTTTCGTTCTTTGAAACCGACTTGCTCCCGGTATGAAGCTTTGAAATGCCGCGACCTCCGGGGAATGCTTTAATCTCCATTTTGCCTCCTTTGCATAGAATTCTTACTATTCTATTCGACCAAAATCGGCAATAAAATTATCGGTTTAGGCTAATGCTTTCTCTCTTTGAAAAAAATGTAAAGTCTGCGCATCTTCCCTCTCCGGAAACAGCTCTTCAACCACTTCCTGCACCGATACAATTTCCTGAAGCTTTTCCACATTTGCCCCGGAGAAGAAGAGGCCTTCCTCCACATTTCCCTCCACTGCGGAAATAAGGGCATGGGTAATACAATACTTCACCGTTCCCGGGTCACAACCGTGAATACAACGGGAGCAATGCTTTGGGGCAATCCGCCCGCTAAGTCCCAGCTTCTCCAGCATGGGGCTCTTCACCGCCCTTCCCGGCATACCCACCGGACTATGGATGATTTCCAGGTCATTTTCCTTCTTGGAAATGAGGTACTCTTTATAGGCAGTGCTGGCATCACATTCCCTGGTGCCGATAAAACGGGTAGCCATCTGTACACCGTAAGCTCCCGCTTCCTGCATTCTTGCAATGTCTTCCCTACTCCAAATGCCGCCTGCCGCAAAGAGGGGAATCTTCCGCCCGAACTCTTCTTCGAAAATTTGCAATACGGAAAGCACCTCCGGAATCAGTTCCTCCAAGGGCTTGGCTGTAGTTTCTTCCACCTCTGCCGCCTTAAAGCCCAAATGTCCCCCTGCCAAAGGTCCTTCCAGCACCACAAAATCTGCTGTTCTTTGGTATTTTTGGCTCCAGGTCTTGAGCAAAACCTTGGCAGCTCTTCCACTGGAAACAATAGGAGCAATCAAAGCAGTTCCTTCCGGTACCAGCTCCGGTAAACTTAGAGGCAATCCTGCTCCGGAAATTACCGCATCAATTCCCTCTTCCACAGCGACTTTTATGGCATCTTCCCATTGTCTGGTGGCCACCATGGCGTTGATGGCAATCATTCCTTTTCCTTCGCTAAGTACCTTCGCTCTTTGGATTTCCTTACGTAAAGCCCGAAGATTGGCTTCCTCCGGAGCGCGGCGAAAGTCCTCTTCCCGATAACCGCAGTCCGCTGTACTGATACAGCCCATAGCTCCTGTTTTTGCCACTGCTCCCGCAAGGCCGGAAAGGGAAACTCCTACCCCCATTCCTCCCTGAATCAAAGGAATCTCTAAACCTCTATTTTTCAACTGATCCATTTTTCGCGTCCTTTCTGCTAATGGAGAAGGAATAGTCTTCTTCATGTATCAATATTTTTAATTATATTCCTTTAATAGATTAAATCATCTAGCAAACCTCGTCAAGTAGTTTCCGAAACTACATTCGAAGTTCTTTCTTGTATTTTTCTTAAGATACGGCTGTTTGGACGCGGATTTCTCCACCAGCGATTAAAATAGACAGCAAAAAAGAGGTTCCGCTTTCGCGGAACCTCTTGGTTTCTTTAGGGTTTTTAATCGCTCTTAAGCCTTTGCTAATGCCTCTCCAAGAGCCTTGCAGTTTGCCAGTCCTTCTTCATCGGGAGTGTTGTTGCAGATAACGGGAGGTGCTACCATAACGGCACCTGCGCCTGTCATTCTTGCTTCCCAATCACGCATCCACTGTCCATCGCCCCAGTCGTAGGATCCGAAAAGACCGATTTTCTTGCCGGAAACGGAACCAAGTAAATCCTCTACGAAGGGCTCCATCTCTCCCTCGTCCAGCACTTCATCTCCCATAGCAGGGCATCCTAATGCATAAACTGCCTCTCCTGCTAAGTCTGCTGCGGAAATATCGGATACGCTAACCATCTTAGCCTCTCCGCCTGCTGCCTGGATTCCCTCAGTAACTGCCTTTGCCATCTCCTCTGTGTTTCCTGTCTGGCTGAAAAATACTACATGAATCATCTTTTTGTCCTCCTTGATTTTATGCCTAAAATATTGAATTATTCAATATTTGGGTTTGTAAAATGAATTGAATCGATTGTTTGAGAAAATTGTTGGCAAAACTGTTGGCAAAAATTGTTTACGAACACTTT
>CAUUUY010000071.1:0-7876 GCA_963548305.1 uncultured Oribacterium sp. | reverse complement strand
AAAGACTAACTATTAATAGTCAAGCATAAGATTAAGATTTTTAGAATAAAATACGGAAACGTATTTTAGATAGATTAGTACATTGAAAACTGTATGACGAATAGAGCATCAGCGATGATGCTCTCAGAAAAGATTATGAGCTAATTTAACTTATAAAGGCTGATATGACGTATGGGTTATTTCCATCCGAAAGATGGTTCTGACAAGCTTTTTAATCACATGGCTTATTGCGACATAGTAGTGCTTGCCCTCTGCCCGCTTTTTTGACAGATAGAGCCTGAATCGCTCGTCCCATCCAGAAACATATATAGCAGCATTGAAAAGTGCGTAACGCAGATACTTAGAGCCACGTTTTTCCATGCGAGCATAAGAAGATATTAGTTTTCCGGACTGGTACGTAGACGGAGATAGTCCTGCATAAGCAAGAACCTGATCTGCATTGCTAAAGCGTGTAAAGTCTCCAATCTCTGCTAGAATCATTGCCCCCATACGATACTTGATGCCGGGAATAGTTGTAATTGGAGAACCACACTCATCCATGATTTTCTGAATGGACTGCTCGACTTCTTTAATATCGGAAGTCAGTGTGTCAATTCGATGGATTGTCTGCCTGAGTTCCATTGATTTAGCAGGCATAAGTGATCCGATAGAAGATTTTGCAGTCTCTCTGATTTCGATGGCCTTTTCACGACCATAGCGCCCTTTTGAAGCATCAGCAAGTAGAGCTTTCAGGTGGGTGAGATTGGAACTTGCGATAAAATATGCTCCCGGCAGTTCCTGAAGAAGACGGTATACCGAGTTCATGTGCAGAGTCGGAACAAGAGACTCAAGTTCCGGGAACAGGATGTTTACAAGCCTGGATACTGAAGTTTTCATTTTTGCACGTTCTTTGACAAGCTCAAAACGATAACGAGTTAATGACTTTAGCTCCTCGCTGTGGTAGGATGTACCTGTATAGGGCTTGAGTGTCTTATCAGTCACAAGCATTTCAGCAATGGAGCGGGCATCGACTTTATCCGTTTTCGTCTTTCTAAGGCTTTGACCTTTTCTGTAAAGATTTGTATGTAACGGATTGATGACAAAGGTATGGTAGCCATGGTCAAGAAGTGATCCCAGAATGTTGTAGGAATAGTGACCGGTAGCCTCGAGTCCTATTTTTATCTGAGATTTGTCCTTGGAGACTGACTCAATCTTGTGGAATAATTCTCCATAGCCATCGCTATTGTTCCGTATCGTAAAGACTTGGAAAAGTTCTTCGGTATCTGGCCCAAGGATACAACAGTCATGCTTATCCTTAGCAACATCAATTCCAACGTAAATCATTTAGTAAATCCTCCTGTAATAAGTATTTGATGCTGTTATCGACCCACAGGGCTCTTTGCTGATTGTATCCTCG
Source organism: uncultured Oribacterium sp. (assembly GCA_963548305.1). GTDB lineage: Bacteria > Bacillota > Clostridia > Lachnospirales > Lachnospiraceae > Oribacterium. The sequence goes on along the minus strand of CAUUUY010000071.1, from coordinate 6,480 downwards.
TTCTACATAAACCGTCATGCGGTATCTAACTGATCAACAATGTAACAAAGAGGCTGTGGTTGGAGCCTTTCGAAAACCGTCGTGCGGTAGGAGTTAGAAACCAATCCACAGCATCAGATAACAATAGTAGCTGATTACCAAGAACAGGTAAAGAAAAGCTACAACTTAATAATACGAGGAATTATACAATGACGGAAAAGAAGATGATGGAAAATTAGAAGAACAGGCGAAAAAACTGGAGTCTTACTCTGCTGAAAAAGACGAAAAAATTGAGGGCTATGTAGTCCTGTCGGAAATAGAGGATGTGGATCAAAGAACAGCTGCTTTATATGGAGATTTACAAAACATCATTAAAGGTTCTGATGACAGCGTGGATATTGCAACACAGCTTAAGGATTTGCTGTATGAGATTTTGGGGGTAAAAATTTTGTATGACGGTTCCTTAGATTCTAATTTGGATCCCAATGAACTGATTAATCAAAGCGGTGTACTGGATCTGGGATCAGCAGAAATGACAGACAGTATTGTGGATTTGCTCTCTTCTATCACCGACTTCATTACGGCGGTAAGCGGAGCGGATTTTTTGGGAATTTTGAAAGCCCTTGGGTCTTATTTGACCAGCATGGTTACTTTTTTCAAGGGCATATATGATTGGGCAAGTAGCAGACTCCAAAATCTTGGTCGACTTCTTATGTTCAAAGAAAACCTGGGGAAGAACTATCTTCTCTATGGTTACGGTGTCTACAACATGCCTAACAGAACCAATTACAGTGATGGCTCCACTTTAACGGGATATGATTATAGCAATATTTTTGAAATGGCCGGCGGCACCTATAACATAGGCTTCTTAGACGGAGACTTTTGGAATTATCCCAAGATGGACAATGCAGGTGGAAGCGACAAATTATACAAGGGAGCAGAATTAGAGTATCTATTTACCGGTTCCAACTCGGAAAAAGGAGCGCAGGTAGGTACCTTCTTTAATATCTTCTTATTAAGATTACTCACGAATCTTCCTGCTATTGCGGAATCAGATTGGCTTCAGGCATCAAGCATTACAGGTCCTTTTATAGCGCTATTTTTTGTCATCCTTCTTATAATAGAGGCTTTTATTGATATGATTCTTCTGGTCAACAAACAATCCGTTAGTTTTATTAAGCTAAAAGCCTATATGTCTACTGCCGGACTTCCGGATTTACTCAATGACCTGATACAATGCACCGGCATAAGTGATGCTTTTCAGGGTAAGATTAAAGAAAAGACAGAGGGCTTGGCGAAAAAATCCAAAAACAACAGTAAAGAAACGCAAGGCTCCACGGATAACGCCGGTGACTCCTCCGGTACCGGTGACTCATCAAGTACAAATAACTCAGGTGGTGACAGTTCCGCAAAGACTGAAGGGAATGATTCCTCCGGCGGAAAGGATGGCGGGGGCAAGAAGGAAAAAAATAAAGATTTCAAAAAACCCACAGAGGCTATGGGCTTAAAAGATGAGCAAGGCTTTCTGAAGGCGGACTACGGGGAGCATTGTTTGTATTTGATGCTTCTTGGAACAAATCAAGATCAGTATCTTATGCGCTTACAGAACCTTGTGCAGTTGGAGGCAAAGGAAAAGTACAAGGAGAAAACGGAGTATCATTTGAGTAAAGCTTATACCGGGATTACCGCTACCACAGAGTATCAATTAAATGAATTTGTGCCCATTACAAAAAGTACTGGCGGGGTTAAACTTGATTGTACGAAAACGCTTGGGTATTAGAGAACCGGTATTATTATGAGGTTTAAAGTATATATCGGAAACGGAAAGTCGGAGCAAGGATTATCATTATATTTGAAAGAAAATAAGCTGTTTATTTCAGTATATCAGAATCACTATATGTTCCGGGTACCATATACACAGAAAATGCTGGATGCATGGTCAGTAGAAAAAGCAGCACTCAGCCTTAAAGAGTTGAATCAAGAGATTAGGGATACGGTGGGTATTTTTTATCAGTTATCGATGTAAGATAGAGGAGAAATAAGGGAAGGCCAATAAATTGCATCAGAGGTGAAAGCATTCACGGAAGTACAATTTTAAAGGAGAAAATAGGAAAATGGCATTAACAGCTGAAGAAGTAGAGAAATTAAAGGAACTTAAACGCACTGAAGAGTTTAAAAAAAACTATAAACTGATAAAAGACGAACTTGTAAAAAGAGACAGGCAAGGTGTAGACATGGCTGCCAAGGGATTAATTTGTCTCTTCGTGATGTGCTATGTGCCTCGCGCAGGCTTTCATCTGGCAGTAGTCCTGCTGTTTGTCTTAATCATCATCCCCTTTTTGAAGAGCAAAAGTGATATCGATTTGGATGATATCTATACAGAACAGATTCTTAACCTGATACTGGGGGCAATCCTTCCGAAGGCTAAGATTCACTCCTGGGGAGAAGAGCCTATAGAGGATGTAAAATATGCGGTTCCCAAGTCGGAGAAGTATAATCAATTCTATGCACTGAAATTTCATGATGAACGAAACCTAAGTGTTTGTAATTTGTATACCTGGCATGAAGAAGAGTACAAGAGTGGAAAGGAAAAACGAATTAAGAAAGTGAGGGATTTCCAGGGTATTTTGTATGCTCTAACTCTGACGGAAGTTTATCAAGGGCATGTACGGATTGTGCCTACAAAGCAGCTTGCGCATCTGAATATAGAGACACAGGGAAAATATGCGGGAGTCTTAGAGGGTGAGCAAAAGATTGATGTGGAGGATGTGCGGCACAATGAGAATTATAACATTTATTGTACGGATGAAATTACTGCCCGAAAGTTCCTAAGTCCAAGTGTTCTGGCTTGGTTTGATGAGCAGATTTCAGATCAGGGACTTTGTGCCTATCTAAAGGGAAATAAGCTTTACATCAGCAAATATACCAATGAATATATGTTTCCGGTGCCGGACACCAAGAAGAAGCTGAGTGAGTGGTCGGTGGAAAAAGCGGCTCTCTATCTAAAAGATTTAAGTCAGGAAACAAAGGCTATGGCATCGATTTTTTCTAAATAGTAATGAAAACAATGGGAACAAAAGAGGTGAGTTATGGATGTTCGAAGTGAAGAGGGAACCATAATGCTGGAATGGGGGATAGGAATGATATTTTCTATCTTTATTCTTATGTTTTTTTTGGCCTTATCCGTTCATTTGTATCAGCGAAACATGTTTACAGCGGCCTGCAATGCGGCGGTAGTGAGAGTGTCAGAGAATTATAAATACGAAGGCTTGGAATACAAAGAGGAGATAACAGTACAAGATATTGAAAATATAGGCTTGTATCGCTATCTTAGCATGAAACAAATGAACCTTCTCATACACGGAAATGAGAAAGCAAGTAGTTTTTTAGGCTTTAGACTTACGAAGTACAGTGGCGGAAATGGTGGAGGTAAGGAAACGGTAAGGGTAAAGAGGGTTCCGGATGATCTTGGACGATGCCATTATGTACTGGAAGCGGAAAAAAGCTTTGATTTTCTTTTTGCACCCTTGTTGGAGAAAGTCGGCTTAAAAGAATCCAACAAAGTAAAAGTAGTGGCAGTTGCCTCAACCCTGGATGTGCTTCATTACGTAAATACGGTTCATTTTAGCCAGTATGCCAATAACAAGGTAAGTGATCTGTCCAAGGTCGCAGGAGTGATAGATTCCTTTATTAGTCTTGGAAAGGATTTGTTCGGTTTGGTTACTTCTTTTGGAGAGGACTCATGATGGGAAAAGAGGAAAACGATAAAATGAAGAGCAATCGAAATCGCGTTGAAGATACCGTTGAAAACAATCTTAAAGAGACGCTTCTTAGAGAAAGAGCTTCCGTTACCCTAGAGGCGGCGATTATCTTGCCCATATTCTGCTTTCTATTTATGGCATTGAATGGTGTGTTCTTTGTGTTTTCGGCGCAGAATCAAGTGATGCATACTTTGGTGCAAACGGCCAATAGTTTGAGTCTGGATCCTTATTGGAATGAAAAAATCAGCTTGGAGAATACCAGTGTGAGCACTATTTTGCAAAGATTTGAGCGTTATGCGGTTCGAGACCAAAGCTTTTCTACTGCGGAAAGCTGGCACAAGAATGAAACAGTTTCTTCCGGCGTATTAGAGGATCGGTTTTATTCCTATTTTACCGGGGATGGAAATAAACTCAGTGCTTATACTAAATTAAAAAAATTGGGCGTAGTAGGGAACATGGAGCTTAGCGGGACGGTCAATAACGGCGACTTAACCCTTGTTGCCAAGTACAAGATGAAGTTTTGGTTCAATCTTTTTAAAACAGAACCATTGGACTTATCCCAGAAGGTGAAGGTTCATTTGTGGGGATTGGAAGACTATTAAAGGGGAAAAAATGGCTTTAAAAATAGGCATCGGTGTATTATATCTGCTTCTCTCTGTGTTAGCTATTAAGCTAAGCCACATTTTGCTGGTATGGCATCAAAAACAGCAACAGCGAAAAGGGATAGATAAAAAGGAAACCCATCCGATTTTCAATAAAAAGGCAAAAAATATATTGTATGGATTGTTTATTCTGTTTTCCGCTGTATTGGGCTACTTTACGGCACAGAATGCAGTAGATACTTTTGCTATCTTTCGTCTAACTTTGCTGTTCTTTATTTTGGCAGTAGCGGCTATTGTAGATGGGGAGAAATACATTATCCCGAACATCTTAGTACTGATTTTTCTGGTGGCAGGGGTAGTGATAGGACTTATTGAAATTTTATATTATCACCTTGGGTGGAGAGAAGTCCTTTTCCAGTCCTTGGGTTCCCTGTTTATTCTATTGGTCTTTCTTCTTCTGATGGTCTTTCTCTCCAAGGGGGGACTGGGAATGGGAGATGTAAAATTATATGCTGCCATTGCCTTTTATTCCGGTATTAGTGCGGCCTGTATCATTCTTCTTTTTTCCTTTATTCTTTGTGCGATTACATTCATCCCCTTTCTGCTTCTAAAGAAAATAAAGATTAAAGATGCCTTTCCTATGGGGGGCTTTATCTTTGCGGGCTATGGTATTAGCTTGATGCTGTCCTTGATATAGTACGGTGCTCTTGAAGGGAGCAGGAGGAAATTTACCCCAAAGAAAAAAGACCGATAAACCATCTCTATGGGGTTTATCGGTCTTTTTGATGGGCTTTCCTAAAAAGGCTCTTTTTATTTTAGCTTTGGAATACCTTCGTAAAATTCAAAAGAAAATCCAGCTGCTTCCGAAGTTCCTTATATTCCTTCTCGATGGACAGGCCGTCTACTTCTTCAGGGGTCTGGGGAGTGGGGAAGATAAAGTTATCGGTATATAAGGAGATATACAGCTTATTTCCTTCCAGATAGACACAAAGACCGTTTTGAGAAATGTGTTCGTCAAACCAGGTCAAGACTCTTGGGCTTAAGAACTTTCTTGCGGAAAGCTCATCACTGCAGTAGATGTTGAAGTTTTCGTTGTGCTGAATATCTTCCACATCAATCTTTTGCTCTCCGGGAAGGGCTCCGGGATAGGCATCCTGTACTTCTCGTTTCAGAACTAAAGTTTTTCTGGTAGGAACCACTCGAAGCTGTCCGTTAAAGTTTACGGGGAGCTGCATGGAAAATACCTGTCCGACAAAGTCTGTTACCTGAACGTTTTTTGCATATTCCTTTCCGTTTCTAGTTTCTACTCTGGTCTCCATATGGGAAGAGTAGAGATTACACATGCGAGTATCCTGCTCATCCCCTAAAGACAGGAAGAAGAAAGGCTCATATTTTTCTGATTTGGGCGTTACCTTTTTCATGGCTTGCAGAGGCAGGCTTCCTCTTTGTCCAAGATTCGCTTTTGGGAAGATTTTCTGAAGAATGGGCTTTAGGAATTCCTCCGCATACAAATCATCGTTATTCTTGCCGCCTTCTGCAAAGTAGGCGTTTCTTTGCTCTTTTTTCGGACGATAGACAAAAAAATACAGGATCCCTACGAGCAAAATTCCGAGTAGCTTAAACACAATAATCAGTAAACCGGCTACGATGGCCGCAACGATAAGATAATTTTTCCATTTAATATTTTCCTGCATTTCTCCGCGAATCTTTGTGAGTCGTGCCTGTACATCAGGATCATTGGCCAGCTGTCGTACCCGCTCCTGCTCCTCCTGCCGGTTTGTTTCTAGGTAATTTTCTTGAAAATCTGCCATGCAATCCTCCTTTATAGCTTAAAATTCATCAGCAAACAAGAAAAAATACAACAGAACTATTTTACAACAGAGGGAGGAGACAAACAACAGAAAAACGGGATAAGAATACGAAAAATCAGAATCAGATACAACAGAATCAGATACAATAGAATAAAAAACACAGAAATAAGTAGAGTAAGAAAACGATAGGAAAATAGAAAAAAGTTTGATTGACAAATACCCTAAACTTGAAAAAAATCAAAGTTTAGGGTATTCTTATTATCAAGTTTAGCAAGGAGGTGTAAGAGGTGGGCGAGCATAGAAAATTAAAGAAACGTGATATTTACT
>CAUUUY010000070.1:0-8105 GCA_963548305.1 uncultured Oribacterium sp. | reverse complement strand
TATTTGAAGGGGGGACTCCGAAACCATATGTTCAGGAGACGGTCCCGGAGTAGAGAATGAAAAGCTTATTTTCTTCAGTTACATTTCTGTAACTGTGTATCGGAAACAAGAAAACTGTGAGCAAAATATGTTTTCAGCCTTAAAGAATCCTAAAGAAAATAAAGAAAAAGAGAAGGAATGGAACAAAATTCTTACCGTGAAAGGGGGAAAATCTTCATAGGATATTGACAACATACGAGTATTTCTTAAGATATTATATATACAAATTGTTGAGCTGCCATAAGAGGCACTAAAGAGTGGATTCCCGAGGCAGGACAAAGAATACGCAGTATAAGAAAATAAGCTTGAAATTGCAATGATTTTTCCCTGAAGGAGTTTTTGGGTTATGAGGAGCGTCTGCCAAGGAGATATTTTCCGCTATATAAACGAAGAACTACGGGTGACCCAGAAGGCCATGTGTTCTATTTTTAATAAGGTTCGTGAAGGAAACATGACCGAGACTCGTATCAGTGAAATCAAACAGGGTAAGCGGAAAGGGTATCGCGGATTAAAAACTGCGGCTTCTCTTTGCTTTACAGAGTGCTTTCAACAGCAGGATTCAGCCTATATCCTTAGAAATTTGCGTCAGTTTTTGAAAAGGGAAGAGCTTAGCTTTCCCGGTTCTGAAAATGAAGAAGAGGACTTGGAAAGCTATGCCCTTCGCTTTTTAGAGTACGGGCTGGATAACTGCATGTGCCCCGGGGAGATTACGGAGGAATATGCAATGGGAGAGGCATCTATGGATGCTTCCGTGGATAGGCTTGTCGAGCCTTCTACGAATATTCCTATGGATATTCCGATGGATTCTTCCGGGAATCCGGTAATGGAAACAACACTTTTGAAAGCAGAGCAGTCCATCCCCCTTCTCCCGGAGCCTAGGGGAGCGGACTTTACGGCAGAGAACCCCTTGGGGAAGAAAATCTTGGATAACAGAAATTGCTTTTTCTTTACCATAGGTGTGATTGCCGTGGTGTTCTTCATAATGCATTTAGGGAAAATGAATACCCTGGACATATTTTTGCAGTGCATCCGGCTTTCTCCCTTCGCCTTTTTTGCTTTGAGCTTTATGCTGGCGGTTTCTCCCTTCTTTTTGGGACTGGTGGATACGGCAATAACGGTATTTTTTTATTGTCAAAGGAACCCCGCGGTGGAGGTTAAGCTGAAAGAAATTCCCTATATTGCAAAATACGGAGACAGCCGGAGAGTGATTCCCGGAATGGGGCGCTATGACCTGTCTCCCAAGCTCATCATTTACTCCTTGGGCTGCAACCTATTCGGTGCCTTTTCTTCTATGGCATTTTACATTTTCCTAAGAAGTATTCCGGACTTTGCAAGCTATGTGGGAAAGGGACACTTTGTCCCCGTGGCCAACATTTCCCTGGCCTTTAATATGCTGGTCACCTTTGTGCACAGCTTTTTTCTCTTTACCAGAGAGCCCATGCATACGTTTTGTGCCAGCGAGGAGAATCCGGATACCAAGAAAATGGATCGCTTGCATGTGATTGCCAACAGTTTTCATATGATTTTCAATATGACTTTTAATGCTATAGGAATCCTCCTGGTTTTGGTTTACGGCTATATGCACGGAGGAGAGGGGACATTCCTTTTATCCCCGGGTTTCGCCGTAGCGCTCTTTTTCATCTACGGCTTCCTGTGGTTTTCCTCCTGTTCTCCCTTTGCGGTGGAGTTCAATGCGGAATGCGCCGGTTCCTTTATCATTATTTTTCCCATCGTTTTCGTGCTGAGCACCCTTTATGCCATTCTTTGCTTTAAAGCGGGACTGGGCACCTTTCTGGTACACGGGGCAAATGTTGTTGTGCTGGTGGTATGGTTGCTTTCCTTCCTGAAAGATCGGGTTCGCAGCATTTTCCCTCTTATGCGAATGCATAGGGCCTACTTTCTTCTCTACGCTTTACTGATTTTTTTCTTTTTCTTACTGGCGGCACATCTCTAAAAGATACTTTAAAAGAGTTTTGAAAATTCCTATGGCGCAGATTTTGGAAAATGAATTTTCCGGAATTTGCGCCTGTTTTTGCGCCTTTTTTCCACTTACACCAAACTTACACCCCCTGTAAGTGTAAGAAAAGGGAAGTGTATTCCTGCGAATTTTTTGCTAGAACCAAAGCAACACCAGCGAGTAGATTCTCCGAGGCGTACCGATAGGCTGGCCTTGTGACCAAAGTTCATCCGTCAGGATGTAGTTTATCTGAGGATGTGCTGATGGCTTGAACACTACTACGTGAATAGGAAAAACGCTTGTTTTCAAATGCAGGATAAGGAGGTTATGCATGAGAAGAAGACAGAAACAAATCCTTGCCTTTTTTGTTTCCTTGGCTATGGTAGGAAGCGCCACTGTTCCGGCGTATGCGGAGCAGAAAAATGTAGCATCTGAAACCATTGTGAAGGAAACAACCGAGACAAAGTCGGCGGAAGAAGGTGCGGCATACTCAGCCGACTCTTTGGAAAAGAAAGAGGGAGAAACAGAAGGCAAAGAAGTACAAGTGCCGGAAGAAAAAAAGCAAGTATCAGAAGAAAAAGCAGAAGAAGTAAAAGGAAAGGAAGAAGCGGAAGACAAAGAAATTTCGAGAAAAGAAGCAAAGAACGAAGCAAAAAACGAAGGAAAAAATGAAGTAAAAAAAGTAGATACGGAAAAAGAGGCAACAGAAGCATCTGTAGCTAAAGAAAATGCTTATTCCATCGTGGATCTGAGCAAGCTAAAAAGCGGCTTGAAGGAGACGGAAGAGGAAGGCATTGAAGAAGCTCCCGTAGCAGAGACCGCGTCTTTGTTCGGATATTCCGGATTTAGGTCGGTGGGATATGTGCCGAGAACGACAAATCCGGGAACAGGAGGTAGATTTTATGGTTATGATAATCCATTTCCAGCGAAAGGAATAAATTGCACTTGGTATGCTTGGGGAAGGGCATATGAGTTATTAGGATATAGTCCTAATTTAAGCCGGGGTGATGCAAGAACTTGGTGGCAATATAATATCAATACCAATGCTTTTCCACGTGGCTATGAGCCAAGAGTGGGAGCGATTGCTTGTTGGAGTTATGGAACCTTGGGGCATGTAGCTGTGGTTGAGAAAATTGAAAATGGAATAGTCTATACCTCCAGCTCAAGTATTGGATATGATCCAGAACATCCAATTCCTTGGAAAAACGGAGCGTATCCCTTTCGCTATGGTGTAATGGAAAACATTAAAGGCTTTCAAGGCTATATTTATGTTTATAGCCCACCAGCACCACCCAAGCCAGATCGTTTACCCCTACCGGCCAATGGCAGTGATAAAAGTATTGCCGATGGCGATTATCTGATTACTTCATTATTGTCGGAAGGAAGATGTCTTGCCTATGGCGGGAATGGTCAGAGCGGACAAAATGTTTTCCTTAGAGATTATTACGCTTGGGGAGATACGCCCTATTATTGGCATCTGGAAAGACAAGCGGATGGCAGCTTTATTATTCGCTCTAAGGCAGGAACCGTTTTAGATGTGAATGGAGGTCCCGGAGCAGCAGGCAATGGACCGAATATTCAGGTATGGAATCAAGTAGGAGACAATGCTAATCAGCGTTTTTATATTGTAAAGAGCGATGATGGAAACGGCTATCAGCTTATTCCAAAGTGTTCCGGATTTAGAGTGGATGTGGATAATGCAGGAATAACAGATGGTACGAATGTTCGACAATATGAACCGAATAACTCTTACGCCCAGCGTTTTAATCTGGTGAAATACAATAAACCGAAGATAAATGAAAAGAGTGCTCCGGAAGTGAAGAGCGCAGGCTATGTGCTCCGTTCCAAGCTTTCACCGGATAAAGCGGTGGTTGTGGAAAAGGGTAATCCCACAAAGCTGGGAACCAACGTACTTCTTTGGGATTACAATAAGACAACGCCGGATGCTACGGCAGTTTGGAACTTGGAAAAGCAGTCTGACGGTAGCTTCCTGGTAAAGAATCAGTACAATAATCAGTACTTGGATGTGGTGGCAGATGGTCTTAGTGACCGTGTCAACATTTTAACCTGGGAGAAGCATGGTAAACTCAGTGAACAGTGGTATGTGGTGGCTAATGGAGACGGAACCTATCGTTTTGTGAATAAGGGCTCCGGAAAAGTGGTGGACATTACCGGCGGATTGACGGCGAATGGCACCAATGTTCAGCAGTATCTTTGGCACGGACATGACGCGCAAAGATTCTACTTGGACAGATACCCTGCGGCAGTGTATTATAATGTCACATTCAAGGGGATGAACGGTGAAAACCTATCTATCCAGAGAGTAGAAAAAGGAGAAAATGCGAGCTATCCTTCCGCACCTTTTGTGCAGGGCTATGAATTTACCGGCTGGGATAAGGATGCAAGAAATGTGCAGGGAAATATAACTATTACGGCGCAGTATAAAAAGAAGGCACAGACCGGTGGCAATAGTGGCGGTTCTTCAAGCGGTTCCTCCGGTAGTACTTCCGGTGGTTCCTCCGGCGGAGGCAGCAGTTCCGGCAGTAGTAAGCCTTCAGGCGGCGGCAGTGGATCTTCCGGTGGCGGAAGCAGTTTCTCCGGCAGTTCTTCCGGTAGCGGTTCTTCCGGCGGCGGTGGAGGCGGTGGCAGCTCCTCCGGTGGCTTCGGAAAGCCTAGCGTTAGCGGTGGAAATGTAGGACAGGTTCTCGGTGTAGAGCGTTCATTAGCAGGCGGACAATGGATGCAGGACGGAACCGGCTGGTGGTATAAAAAGCTAGACGGAAGCTATCCCAAGAACAACTGGGGAAATGAAGATTACAACGGTAAGACCTATTGGTATTACTTCCTGGATTCCGGCTATATGGCAACCGGCTGGATCGAGCTAAATGGCAGCAAATATTATCTCTTCCCCAACTCCGACGGTTGGAAGGGAAGAATGGTAACAGGCTGGCAGTGGATTGACGGCTATTGCTACTATTTTGAAGAAGGCGGAGCAAATCAGGGAAGACTTTATCGGAACGAGCAAAAAGACGGCTATCAGTTAGACAAGGACGGCCATTGGACTGTAAACGGAAAAGCGGTAAAGAAATAAAGCAAATCGATAAAGCAAACCGATAAGGCGAAGCGATAAGGCAAAGCGATAGAACAAGCCTATGAAGTAAACCAATGAAGTAACAGGCAAATTGAACAGAGTAAACCGATACCGGCGATAGCATTTTGACTATCGCTGGTATTGTGGCTAAAGGAAAGAGAAAATGCGAAAGCGTTATGCAGACGACATTTTCTCGGAATTAGAGGGGGAAAATGATGAACTCTTCCAATTTTTCACAGGAGCAACAGGAAAACGGCGTAGCTTCCGGAAGTGCAGGTCAAGCTGAAAACACCGGAAACACCGGCAATACCGGGAATGCCGGAAGCGACCGTTACAAACTCATGCAATACTTGCCTTTCCTAGTGTTATTTGTGGCAATATTGCTTCTCTTTCTGCTGTTTTTACACAGGAAGTCCGGAGAGGTAGGGGAGGAAGAGGCATTTTCCTCGGATTACAGCAAGGCCTACGGCACTTATCTTGCCCATTTGGAAGAAAAGGGAGAGGCCATTTCTTCGTATGTCTGGCAGTATGGCGGGCAGGAAACAGAGGATGTAGGGGAAGCAGCAGAGCACAAAGAGGGAAAAACGGTCCTGCTTTGGGACATTTTCGGTGACGATACCCCGGAGCTGCTTTACATAGAAGGAAACAGCGGAAAGGAAGACGGCAGGGTAAGTCAGGCGGATTTGAAGGTGTTTAGCTTTACAGGCGGAAAGCTTGAGCCTCTATGTACCATGGACAGCCTGGATGTCTTCGCCGGCGGCGGAGTGAACTATACCTTGTTTCAAATTCAAGGGGAAAAGACCCTCTATCTCTATCGGGAAGAGTATGACGGACAAATTCTGGAACGCCTTTACCGTTTGAATAATGGCAGTCTGCCCCTTAGCTTTGAAGAAGTAGCCAGCCACTCCTACGAGCCCTTTGGCGGAGAAGATGTTAGTGAAGACGTGGGAGAAAATGCCGGGGAAGCTGCCGAAGAAGGCAGCGCAGATGTTCAGAAAGAAAACTCTGAAGAAAATAAAGCGGAAAGTCCGGAAAACAATTCCGGTCAGTTTACATTGCATGGAAAAGAGGCCACAGCCCGGGAGTATAAGACTCTTTGGGAAGGATTGAAGAAGAAACAATCCCGTATACTACTTAGCAACGGCAAAAACAGTAAGTTTGAGGATTCTCAGGACACTGTAGATGTAATGCAAAAAACTGAAGATAAAGCTTCGAATACTTTGGCTGAGTCTCAGAAGCCTGAAAATCGGTCAGAGAAATCTACTGATTCCTCTGAAAATACTGCAAAAGAATTGAAGAACAGTAAGAATCAACCTGTGACTGCTTCTGTAAAAAATGTAGCTCTATCCTATAACGAAGCCCTGTTCTTCCTGCAAGGACAGATTTTAAAGGAAGGGGATGATTCCGACATTCTTCTGGAAAGCCTTCCGGATTCTCTATTGCTTAGCATTTTGGAAAATCTGGAGCAGGGAAGCCCCTCCACCGGCGAAGTAAAAAATATGGAAATCCTTTCCGTGAAAAAGGAAAAAACGGCTTATCGCATTTTACTCAAATTTACCAGTGAAGCCTTTCCGGAAGAGCAGTATCGCTCCTGCCTTGTAGCGGAAAATGCAGGGGAGCAAGGATTAAGCTTCACTGTTCAAAACATGGCGGAAGCAAGTGCGGAAGAAAAGAGCATGATGGAAAGTATGGCCCAGGCACTGCAAGAGGAAACCGCCGAACAGGCAGGGGAAGGTTCTGATGCAAATGGCGGTGGACAGGCTGTAGAGACTGCGTCACAGACAGAAGCTGTACCCGCAGAAACAGAAGCCTCGGCAACAACGGCAGCTAATGAGGCGGCGAATAACGCAAGTGCCAATAAGGGAACATGGAAAGAGCAGTTCTATGAGTTTGTAAAGAATGAACGTTACTTGAGTGATGTGGATGTATATGATCGAACTAGTGCGATTATTGCCTTATATGACATTACCAATGACGGAGTTCCGGAATTACTGGTTGGAAATCATAATGGATCTAGCGTTAGCTATACTTGCTTTTATAGAGCGACGGAAAAAGGTGTACGGAAAATAGAAGGCGTTATGGATGTATATTCTCCTTCAGCTTATGCCGGATATAGTAAGGATAGAAACTATCCCGGTTTATTTGGAGGTTTATGGTTCCGTGGAAATGCTGCCGATTATGAAACAGGACTGAATCGTATGTATTATTACTACTATGATGGCTCAAAAATTGATTCAATAGAAATAGCTACGTATACGTATACTGACGATGATGTAAGGCATGATGAGCCGGTTACTACGGATGCCGCATTGTATGCTGCATACTTGGACAAAGGATATATTGATTATATTCCTGCCCCGGATGCGTTAAAGATGGGCTGGGATAATTTCGTGAAAAAATATCCCTATTAAATGCTTTTCATGGAAAGAAGGAGTGTCCTATGACGGAACAATTCAATGAAAATAAAAGTATGGAAAACGCTTCCCGTGAAGAAGAGCAGATTTTTTCCGGAACTTTATCTTCAAAAGCGGAACCAAGTAATACAGAAGCTAAACCGGGACAGATTCTACCCGGACTGGTAATTTTTGCTTTAGCAGTGATAGCAGGAGGCGGATATCTTCTACTTCGACCGAAAAATCATGGGATTGATTTAAACTCTTACCTGAAAATTCAATCCATAGGAAGCGATGGACAAGGCACTTTAGAGGTGGAAATGGATTGGGATGCTCTCTTGGAAAAAGAGAAGGAGAACATTCGCTACTCCAAAGAAGCGGAGGAAGGCTTTCTTCCCCTTCTTTATCCGGATGCCGTTGACTATGCCAAAAATATCATTATGCTACCGGATTTTAGCCAAACTACGGATTTGAAAAATGGAGATACGGTCCAGTATCATTGGAATTTTTCTGAAGAAAGTGCAAAGAATTTAGCCATTCCCCTTTCTCTTAAAGGCGGAAGCTATAAGGTATCAGGTCTAACAAAAGAGGACGAAAAGAAAACTTCTGATGCTACAGACCAAAA
>CAUUUY010000069.1:0-8261 GCA_963548305.1 uncultured Oribacterium sp. | reverse complement strand
ACCCTTCTTCCTGGTTCTGTTTTTTTCAGAGGGAAGAAGCTTTTCCTCCTTGTTTTATCTCTTTACCAGGGGAAGGTTGGCGCTCTACCTTTTAGCAAGTCTATCCTTCTTTTCCCTGCTTTTGGGCTTTCCCCTATTTTCTTTGTTTCTGTTTCTTTTAGGCATACCCTTGGGCATTGTGTTGGACTATACAGCCCTGAAAATAGAGTACGGTCAAAGCGGAAAGGTGCTGAAAATCTGCTTTTTATACAGCGTTTTCGCCCTAAGCTTATTTCTGTTTTTCGGATTCTGCTTCGTGGGCTTTAGTCTGCTAAATTATATTCTGGGGCGTTTATGGGAAGGAAATCTGAACCTGAAAGGATTTTTAGAGTTTTTGCTTTCTCATTTTCCGGAATAAAATCCGATATTTCTTTTGCAGGAGAAAGAACTTGATTTTTCGTTATTAAATTCATTATTTTTAAATGTAAATTTTGGCAGGAATCTTTTGCGTACAGGAAGATGAAATAAAGCAAGGAACTGACTTGTCACCGTATTCTTTCTTCCCTATAATGGGAGAGTACATGTGACAAGTCTTTTATTATTTGCCAAGGGCTTTGGAGGAAAACGGCGGATAGAAAAGACTTCATCTAAGGAGGACGAGAAATGAAGAAAAGAATCTTTGCGGCATTCCTGGCTTTGACCATGGCGTTCAGCTTAGCGGCTTGCGGTGCTTCCGGCGGAGAGAAGAAAGAGAGTGCAAAGGCTACCGAGCAGAGTTCCGAGAAGGGTACAGAGGCAGGTTCCGAGAAGGCGGAGGAGAGCAAGGCGGAAAAGAAGGATGCTTCTTCCGGCAAGGGTCTGAAGGTTGGTATTGTTACCGACGTAGGAGGAGTAAATGACGGTTCCTTCAACCAGTCTGCTTGGGAAGGATTACAGAGAGCACAGAAGGAGCTTGGTATCGAGGCAAAGTATCTGGAGTCTAAGACCGATGCGGACTATAAGCCCAATATCGAGACCTTTGTGGATGAGGACTATGATTTAATTATTTGTATCGGTTATGCTTTGGCAGATGCTTTAAAGGCAGAGTCCGCTTCCAACCCGGATGTAAAGTTTGCCATCGTGGATGATGCTTCCTTAGCGGATGTTTCCAATGTTACTTCTCTAATGTTTGAGCAGGCACAGGTTTCTTACCTTGCAGGATATGTGGCAGGAAAGACCACTAAGAAAAATACCGTAGGCATCGTTTTGGGAATGGCTACAGACTTGATGAACCAGTTCGGATACGGCTATACAGCCGGTGTTTTGGATGCCAATGCAAATGCCAAGGTTTTACAGGCCAATGCTAACTCCTTTGCAGATACTGCAACAGGAAAGACTGAAGCAAACAACATGATAACCAATGGAGCTGACGTTATTTTCCAGGTAGCCGGCGGAACCGGACTGGGCGTAATCGATGCTTGTAAGGAAGCGAAGATTTGGGCTATCGGTGTAGACAGTGATCAGAGCTCTATCGCTCCTGAGACCATTTTGACCTCTGCTATGAAGAGAGTGGACAATGCGGTATTTGATGTAACGAAGGAATTGGTAGATGGAAAAGTTAAGGGCGGTGTAAAGACCTATACTTTGGCTGATGAAGGTGTAGACCTTGCTCCCGGTACGGAGAACATTGATCCTGCAGTGGTTAAAGAAGTAGAAGAAATAAAGAAGAAGATTGTTTCCGGCGAGCTGAAGGTGCCAAACAACAAGGCAGACTTTGAAGCAAAGTACGGAGATGTTTACGAATTAGACAACTAATTGATCGAAAACGAATCGAGCAGGTACTAAAAAAGCTAATAGCCAAGAAACTAGTACGAAAAAATTAATGCAAAGAATTTGATGCAGAGAATCTAATATAAAAAAGATTATACATAGAACACAATCCAGGTATGTTAATTTTCTTAAGGAGTACGACAGGGGAATAGAAAGGACAGAAAATGAAAGAAATATCCATGGAAAAAGTTGAAGCGGCTCGGCAGGCTATGCTGGAAACGGTAAAGTCGAAGAGCCTGACCCACGAACAGAAGGTAGCCACGATGGCCAATCATGCGGACTCCCTTCTCTCTGTTCTGGATCTTCCCGAAGGACTTTTGGAAGTTTTACGTTGTGAGCCGGAGAAGCAGTGCATTTGTGACCTTTTCGAAGGAAATGCCCCTATGCGTCCCCGCTATATCATCCCGGATTATGAGAAATTCTTTCGGGAGGGCTCCGCTTTCTTACAGGTAGAGCCTCCCAAGGATTTGTACGAAGCCATTAACGCTCTGCAAATCTTTTATAAGCATGTTCCTTCCGTAACCAATTATCCGGTTTATGTGGGACAGCTGGACACCCTGCTGGATCCCTTTGTGCAGGATATGGACGAAGAGCTTGCCTTTAAGATGATTAAGCTTTTCTGTATTCAGATGGACAGAACGATTCTGGATTCCTTTGCCCATGCCAATATTGGCCCCAAGGCTACAAAGGCGGGAAGACTTCTGCTTCGGGCCATGGCGGAAACCAAGGATGCGGTACCGAATCTTACCTTGAAATATGATGAGGAGCTTACCGAGGATGACTTTGCCATTGAAGCCATTCGCTGTGCCATGGCCAGTGCCAAGCCCAGCTTTTGCAACCATAAGATGTATACCAGGGATTTTTCCGGAAACTATGTGATTGCCTCCTGCTACAACGGCTTGGCATACGGAGGGGGAGCCTATACCCTTGTCCGCCTGATTTTAAGCAATATTGCCAAGAGAGCCAGGGATAGAAAGGATTTTCTGGAGAAAGAACTTCCCTACATCATGGATCTCTGTGTGCGCTATATGGATGAGCGTATTCGTTTTATCGTGGAAGAGTCAGGATTTTTCGAGAATAATTTCCTGGCAAAAGAAGGCTTTATCCATAGAGACCGTTTTTCCGCCATGTTCGGCTTGGTAGGTCTTGCTGAGGCGGTCAATATTCTTCTGGAAAAGGAAGGAAAGGGAGATTGTCGCTTCGGTCACAGCAAGGAGGCAACGGAGCTTGGGGTAGAGATTATGGACTGCATCTCCGCCTTTAACGAAGCCCACAAGAATCCTTATTGTGAGGTCAGCAACGGACATTTCCTCCTCCATGCCCAGGTAGGGATCTCCACAGATGTGGAAATCAGCCCGGGAACCAGAATCCCCATCGGAGAGGAACCGGAGAATCTGGCAGACCAAATGGAAGTTCTGTCTCATTTCCACCATTACTTCCCCTCCGGAACAGGAGACCTTTTCCCGATTGACAGAACCATTCACCAAAACCCGGAGTATGTTTTGGATATCATGAAGGGGGCATTCCAAAAGAACCTTCGCTACCTTTCCTTCTATTCCAACGATTCCGACGTGATTCGTATTACCGGATATCTGGTGAAGAAATCCGAGATGGACAAGCTGAAGCAAGGAAAGAGTGTTTTGCAGGACACCGTGGCTTTAGGTTTGGGAGCAGCCGAAAACGGAAAGATTTTGGAGCGTAAGGTTCGCTAAGCATTCATGGATTGTATTATGTTTTTACGAAAGAGGAGGCGTATTCAAGCTTCCTCTTTTTCGTTATACTGGGAGAAGAGAGGAATTTCGTACCATGCAAGAATTAGCAGTAAAGAAAGAGCAGCAAGAAGATAGAGAAAAGTCGGAAAGTAGAGTCGAGGGGGGACAGGCAGAAATCAAAGTCCCGGTAAACAAGATTATCCCCTTCAGCTCGGTGGACGGTCCGGGAAATCGAACCGCAATATTTTTACAGGTCTGCAATCTGGACTGTAAGTATTGCCATAATCCGGAAACCAGAGCCCTGTGTATTCATTGCGGAGACTGCATTCCGGGCTGTCCCACCAGGGCCATTTATTGGGAGGAAGGAAGGGTAGCCTTTTCTCCGGAAAAATGTATCGGCTGTGACCAATGTATTCATGCTTGCAAACATAACGACAGTCCCAGAATCCTCCGGATGAGTGCGAAGGAGGTGTTTCAGGAGGCTTCCAAGAACCTTCCCTTTATCCGGGGAATCACCGTGTCCGGGGGAGAGTGTACCCTTTATCCGGAATTCTTACGAGAATTGGGAATGCTCTGTAAAAAGAAGGGCATAGGATTTTTACTGGATTCCAACGGCTATTATGATTTTTCCAAGGACGAAAAAGATTTATTGCCCTACATTGACGGGGTGATGCTGGATATTAAAGCCTATAATGGGGAAGAGCATAAAAGGGTTACCGGGTTTTCCAATGAGGAAATTCTAAAAAATATGCGAATTTTAGCAGAATATGATAAACTCTTTGAGGTAAGGACGGTAGTGGTGCCGGGACTTTTTTCCGGAAAGGATACGGTGGAGAAGGTATCCAAAGAGCTGTCTCCCTATGTAAAGAAGGGACAGAAAATCCGCTACAAAATCATTGCCTACCGGGAGTTTGGGGTACGGGAGCAATATAGGCAGTTTGAGAGTCCCGGTGAGGAAGAACTGAAGGCTTTGAAGGAGCTGGCCGAACAGGAAGGGATGCAGGATATACTCTTGATTTAATTAGGAACTTAAGGGAAATCGAGGAAGGAGAGCATTTGGAAGATGGAAAGAGATGAAGAGACAAAGGCATGGGAAGGGACTCCGAATGCGGTAACGGGAGACGTGCAGGATTCCGGAAATTTTGAAAATGCCGGAGAAGCGAAGGATTTCGAAAAAGCCGAAAGCTCTTTGGAAATCGGGGAGCAGGAACCGGTTATTGAAATGCGTGACATTGTGAAGCGCTTTGGCGATTTTGTGGCCAATGACCATGTGCAATTAAAGCTTCATAAGGGAGAAGTTCTTGCGATTTTAGGAGAAAACGGAGCGGGAAAGTCCACCCTGATGAATATTCTCTATGGCATGCTTCGCCCAAGCTCCGGAGAAATTCTGGTTCGTGGACAAAAGGTAGAGATGGACAGCCCGGAAAAGGCTATTTCCTTGGGAATCGGTATGGTGCATCAGCACTTTATGCTGATTCCTCCCTTTACCGTTGCGGAAAATATTATTCTGGGGGCGGAGCCCATGCAGGGGCTTACCGTGGACTTAAACGGAGCGAAGAAAAAGATTCGGGAGCTTTCCGAACAGTACCATTTGATGGTGGATGTGGATGCCAAGGTGGAAGATATCAGCGTAGGCATGCAGCAAAGAGTGGAGATTTTGAAGGTTCTGTATCGGGGTGCGGACATTTTGATTTTGGACGAGCCTACTGCCTCCCTGACTCCCCAGGAAATTGATGAGTTAATGGAAATTATTTCCCATTTGACCAAGGCCGGAAAGTCCATCCTGATTATTACCCACAAATTAAAGGAAATCAAATGCATTGCCCATAAATGTATGATTATCCGGCAGGGAAAGTACATTGATACCGTGGATGTATGTTCCTGCTCGGAGGATGATTTGGCAGCCATGATGGTGGGAAGAAAAGTGAATCGAGTAGTGGAAAAGAAGGCTCAGGAGCCGGAGGAAGTGGTGCTTTCCGTGAAAAATCTCCATGCCAAGGACTATAGAGGGGTGGAAATCCTAAAGGGGCTAAATCTGGAGGTTCGGGCCGGAGAAATTCTGGGACTTGCCGGCATTGACGGAAACGGCCAATCGGAGCTTGTGGAAATCTTAACCGGACTGGCTCAGGCCACAGAGGGAGAAATTCAGCTTTTAGGAAAGGACATTTTCCATAAAAGCCCAAGAGAAATCTTTGATGCAGGCCTTTCCAGTATTCCGGAGGACCGACAGAAGCATGGACTGGTACTGGACTTCTCCGTAGCGGAGAACCTGATTTTACAAAATTACGGAGAAGCGCCCTACTCTAAGGGAGGAATTTTACAGAAGAAGGCTATTGAAGAGCATGCCTCCAGGATGATTGAGAAATTTGACATTCGTCCGAAGGGCTGCGAAAGCCGTGCAGCAGGACAGCTTTCCGGCGGAAATCAGCAGAAGGTGATTATTGCCAGAGAGGTGGAAAATGACAAGTCGCTCCTCATTGCCTTTAACCCCACCAGAGGTTTGGATGTGGGAGCCATTGAGTTTGTGCATAAATATCTGGTGGAACAAAGAAATAAGGGCAGGGGAATTCTCTTGATTTCCTTTGAGTTGGAAGAGGTTATGGGCTTGTCCGATAGAATCGGCGTTATTTTCTCCGGAAATATTCAGAAGAGCTTCGCCGGAAATGAGGCGGATGAGTATACCTTAGGACTTTATATGGCGGGAGGAAAGGAGTAAGTATGAAAGAGAAAATATTAAAGAGTTCCTTACTGTACACCCTTCTTTCCATTGCCATCGGCTTTTTGGTAGGGGCTGTTTTATTGCAGGCCATCGGGGTTTCCCCGATGAAAGCCTATGGAAAATTGTATCAGGGTGTTTTTGGTAAGCCTAAGTTTATGTTTTACAGCATCATTTACGGAGCACCCCTGATTTTCACAGGTCTGTCCGTTGCTTTCTCCTTCCGTACCGGAATTTTTAATATCGGCGCAGAGGGCCAGTTTGTGATGGGCAGTTTGGCTGCGGTTGTGGTGGGCATTTTATTTCCTTTGCCTGCGCCCCTCCATGTGCTTCTCTGTCTTGTGGTAGCGGCTCTTGCCGGCGCTTTTTGGGGATTTTTGGTGGGCCTTCTCAAGGTGAAAAAGGGAATCAATGAAGTGCTTTCCTATATTATGTTTAACTGGATTGCCTTCTATTTTTCCAACTATGTGGTGAATTTAAAGACGATTCATACCGACCAGGGAGCAGAGGCCAGTAAGAATATTTTAGCGACCGCCTCCATGAAGATTCCCCAGGCTTTGATCCCCTTTGCGGGAGGAGCGGAGCTTCATGCCGGAGTGCCTTTGGCTTTGCTTTTTGCCTTTCTGATCTGGTTCATTCTGAGCAAAACCACTTTTGGCTATCAGCTTCGGGCGGTGGGCTATTCCCGCAGTGCTGCGGAGTATGGGGGAATCAATTCCAAGAGAGTTTTCCTTTTGTCTATGTCCTTATCCGGTATTCTGGCAGGTCTTGGGGGAGCAGTGCAAATCCTAGGTATGTCTGAGCGTGTCTCCATGTTTGCCGCTCAGGAGGGCTATGGCTTCCAGGGCATTACGGTGGCGCTGATTGGAGGAACCCATCCCCTTGGCTGCATTTTCTCCGGTCTTTTCTATGGCGCCATGAAGTATGGCGGAAACAAATTAACCACGGTGGATGTTCCTGCGGAAGTAGTCAGCATCATCATGGGAACCATCATCATTTTCATCGCCATCACACCGGTGATTAAAAATCTGGTACAGAGAGGATTCCAAAAGAAGGGAGAAAGTCATGCTAAATAATCTGGGATTACTGTTAAATGCGGTATTGATTTCTACGCCACCCCTCCTTTTGGCAGGGCTTGGATCTTGTTGCTCTGAGCGTTCCGGCGTGGTAAATATCGGCATCGAAGGAATGATGACTCTGGGTGCCTTTGTGGGTGCCTGTGTGGCCTACTTTACTGGAAACGGCTGGCTGGGATTTTTCGCGGGAGGCTGTGCCGGAGCCCTTCTTGGCTTGATTCATGCGGTGGTTTGCGTGTCCTTGCATGCGGATCAGACCATTGCGGGAACAGCCATTAACTTTATCGGACCGGGCTTTGCGGTTTTCCTTTGCAAGGCGATTTTTGACAATTCTTCGGACTCACCCGCATTGGACTTGTCCGCAAAGCTTCCCAAGATGTTTGAAGGAAAATTTGCCTCCGGCTCCTTCCTGTACAATGTGGTAAGCACCTATTCCGTGGCTTATCTTAGCTTTCTTTTGGTGCTTTTGCTTTGGTTTATTTTCTTTAAAACCCGTTACGGTATGCGGCTTCGGGCAGCAGGAGAACACCCCTGGGCCTGTGAAACTCTGGGAATCAATGTCTATAAGGTTCGCTACATTGCGGTGATTCTTTCCGGCTTTTTGTCCGGCCTGGGAGGAGCCTTTGTGACCTTGGCTACCGTATCCCAGTTCCGCCCCTCCGTTATCGTGGGACAGGGCTTTATCGCCATTGCGGCGGTGATTTTCGGAAAATTTACGCCCCAGGGAACCTTCCTGGGCTGCCTGATTTTCGGACTGTGTAACGGTCTTCGTGCATTGCTTGGATCCGGAAATATGGTATCTCCTCACTTGCTCTCCATGATTCCCTATGTGGTAACCATCCTGACTTTGGTATTCTTCGTAGGAGCAGGACATGTGCCAAAGGCAAACGGCAGAATCTTTGTTCGGACGAGATAAGGAAAAAGAGTATCAAGAACAAAGTCGGCGGTTTCAGGAAAAACTGCGCTTAG
>CAUUUY010000068.1:0-8271 GCA_963548305.1 uncultured Oribacterium sp. | reverse complement strand
CTTTTTCGATAATGGCATCATGCAATCCCATTTTTTCAGCAGTATTTCGAAAAAGTTCCAGCCGATCGTTGTCCGATAAGCAAGCAATTTTTCTCATAGCTCTTCACCTCCGCATATTTTACGAATAGTGTCATAAATCCAATCTGTAGACTCTTTAGCTTCTTGTAAACAAGCTTGTTTTTCTTCTTTTGATAGTTTCTTCCTTAGATATTCTATAGTGTCAGAACTTACATTACTTTGCCCTAAAGCTTTCAATGCTTGGATGACAAGACTGGTCATATAGGAGAGTCCGGTGATTTCTTTGTTTGTTCTATGCTTAAATTCAATTTCCGTGTTATTCCACTTATAGCTTTTGTAGGGGCCGTCACTAATGTAGGACCAGCTTGTACTTACTTGTGTAGATAGACCTAAAAGATTAAGAGCAGTATTTCCACATGGAGCGATAGTCCAGTGGTAGCTTCTAGCTAGGGCTTTAGCCACAGTATTAGGATTGATTGCGACATACTCACCCAGCAATTTACTGTACTTCGGTTTTTCATAAACACCATTGAATACTCTACGAAGAGTGTCCTTTTGTGCCAAGCGATTCAGATTTCGGCGGATAGTATCTGGATTAGCGATATCGGCAAAATCTGAATTCACGAAGACACTACTCTCCGGGGCTTTATGGATTCGATTTTGAATTTGTTTAGCATATCTGTCAGCCAAGAACTTCACCTCCTTTGTCCCGAATATTATATATTATTCGGGACAAAATGGAAATAGACTTTGTATATATAAAAGTATACTACTACCCTACTCGCTTTCAAATCATAACTTTCCCTAAAATCGATTGCATAGAACATCGTTTCAGAGTATTCTTGAGCGGTATTGAATTTAAGGGGGAGAGAAGATGTTTTCTATACTGTTACTCATGATTTATCTGGCATTTGTCAGTCTGGGACTGCCGGATGCTTTGCTGGGCTCGGCCTGGCCGATCATGTATCAGGAATTTGCTGTTCCCGTATCCTATTCGGGAACAGTTTTTATGATTATTTGCGGAGGAACCATTCTCTCCAGCTTAAACAGTGAAAAATTGAATCGTCGCTTTGGAACCGGGAAAATTACGGCAATTTCGGTGCTTTTAACCGCCATTGCCTTATTCGGTTTTTCCATTAGCCATAGCTTCCTTATGCTCTGTCTTTTTGCCATTCCCTATGGTTTGGGAGCAGGTTCTGTGGATGCGGCCTTAAATCACTATGTGGCTTTGCATTATTCCAGTAGACACATGAGCTGGCTACATTGTATGTGGGGGCTGGGAGCCTCCGTAGGTCCTTATATTATGGGCTTTGTTTTACAAAAGGGAGAGCCTTGGAGCAGGGGGTACCTGATTGTTTCTCTGATTCAATTTGCTCTGGCTATTGCCCTTTTTTGCAGTCTTTCTTTATGGAAGAAAAAGCCGGAGGAACTTAAGGAAAATGCTGCAAGCACTGCAAAACAAGAAAATTCTCAGCAAAATGAGTTCCGGCAAAATGAATCTCAGCTGGAATCCTGTTCTGAAGAAGCTAAAAAGCAAGAACCCCTTCCATCTGGAGTCTCCAAACAAAAGGCTTTAAGTCTGAAAGAGATTTTTGCCATTCCCGGAGCCAAGGAATGTATGGCAAGCTTTTATTCCTACTGTGCTCTGGAGCAGACCGTGGGCTTATGGGCAGGCTCTTTCATGGTTCTTGCCCTTGGCATGGAGGAAAAATTAGCTGCCTCCTATGTGGCTTTATTCTATTTCGGTATCACCTTTGGTCGTTTTCTTTCCGGATTCTTCACGATGAAATGGAAGGATGAACAGATGGTACTGGGGGGAAGCGCCATTGTCTTCTTCGGCATTTTTCTGCTCTTTACTCCCTGGAGTAAGGCGCTGGTACTACCGGCCTTAATCCTCATCGGCCTGGGCTGTGCCCCGGTTTATCCTTCCGTAATTCATTCCACCCCCTATAACTTTGGGGTGGAGCATTCCTCAGCCCTGATTGGAGCACAAATGGCCTCAGCCTATGTGGGAACCTTGATTATGCCTCCCCTCTTTGGGGTTCTGGGACGAAGTTTCAGTATGAAGCTCTTCCCCTATTACTCCATGTTCCTTCTGCTTTTTATGGTATTTACTTATAGAAGAATGCTGCAAGTTACCAAGAAGGCAAGGCGGGAGAAGCGATAAGGGGCTTTTTCGATAGTAGTCAGCCAAAGAACGAATACGAAAGATATTTACTTTTGCAACAAATTGTTGCGCCGAGGGAACGGCGACAGTGAACCGGTACATGAAAACAAGGCTATACGATAAGCAAGACAGTGCATTATAGAAAGTCAGTACAACAGAAAGCCAATACCCTAAAGAAAGGATGGACATCCTATGCAAAAAGTACATGAAGAACTGGAACGTATTTTGCCCAAGGCCATCGCCTTGGCGGAAGACATTTTCAAAAACCCGGAGCTGGGCTATAAGGAATTTCGGAGCCGAGAAAAGGTGGAAGAGGCCTTAAAGGATGCGGAGATTCCCTTTACCGAGGTGGCTTACACAGGACTTATGGCGACTTTGGATTCCGGAAAGGAAGGCCCCTGCATCGGCTTAGTTGCAGAGTTTGATGCGGTGCCGGTTTTGGGACACCCCTATGCATCCAGCGATCAAAATGCTGCCCATGCCTGCGGCCACTATGCCCAGACCGGGGTGATGCTTGCCGTATTTTTGGCGCTGAAGGAAGCCGGGATTATGGAACAGCTTCCGGGAAAGGTGAAGCTCTTCTTCACTCCTGCGGAAGAATTCTGCGACATGGATTATCGAAGAAATCTCATCAGAGAGGGGAAGGTTTCCCATTCCTCCGGCAAGCAGGAAATGATTTCGCTGGGGCTTTTCGATGAATGTGCGGTGCTTCTGTCCTGCCACAGTATGGGGCTCATCGACACGGACTATCAGGCAGAGGTGGGGGCTTCCTTAAACGGCTTCTGCCAAAAGAAGGTCACCTTCCTGGGCACGGAGGCTCATGCCGGGGCGAATCCTCATTTGGGGGTAAATGCCCTTCACGCCATGACTTTAGCCATTTCCGCCATCAATGCCCTTCGGGAAAGCTTTCCGGAGGAGGATTGCATCCGGGTACATTACATCGTGACCGAGGGCGGACAGACGGTGAACTCCGTTCCTGCCAGAACCAAGATGGAAATGTATATTCGTGCTAAGACCGTGGAAGCCATCCGAAGCACAGAGAAAAAGGTGGATCGGGCTTTACGGGGGGCGGCGCTGGCGATAAACTGCGACCTGGAAATCCAAAACACCCCGGGCTATCTTCCCTTAAAGCAGGATCCGGCCCTTACGGAGCTGGTGCGAAGCCAGATTCTTCGCTACATGCCGGAAAGTCGGATTGCGGAGGGAACCCACGGCACAGCCTCCGGGGATATGGGGGATCTATCCATGCTCTTCCCCACGGTGGAAATCGGCATTTCCGGCTTCAAGGGGCGGATTCACGGCCGGGATTTCGGTACGGAAAATGAAAGGGAAGCCTACCAAATCCCCGCACACTATTTTGTGGACACGGTCATGCGACTTTTGGAGCACGACGGGGCGGAAGCCAAGAGAATCCAAGAGAGCTTTGTACCCAAATTCACTAAGGAGAACTATCTGGCAGAGCTGGATAGACTTCATACAAGTTTATTTTACGAAAGGGAGAAGGAATTATGAGAAAAAAGAACTGGATTTTAGGACTGAGTGCAGTAGGCATGATGGCTGTTTTAGCAGCCTGCGGAGGCAATGCAAATGCTAAAGCCACCACATCCGCTACAGAGGCGGCGAAGGAAGGAACTACCCCGGCAGCCAAGGCAGAGAAAGCTGAGGACAGCAAGAAAAGCGATGGCAAGAAGCTGAAGGTCACTCTTTTGGTAACCGGTTCCTTCGGAGACAAGGCCTTTAACGATTCCGCTCAGGCAGGAATGAAGAAGATTCAGGAAGAGCTTTCCGACAAGGCGGAAGTGACCATGGTGGAAATGGGAAGCGATAAGACCAAGTTTGAAGGGGCTATGCAGGATGCTTCCGAGTCCGATGCGGATTTGATTATCACCGGACTTTGGGACATGAAGGAAATCACCGAGAAGATTGCTCAGGAATATCCGGAGAAGAAGTACATCCTTTTCGATACCGCTGTAGATTACACTGCGGGAGACCTTTCCAATGTATATTCCATGAGCTATAAGCAAAATGAGGGTGCCTTCCTGGCCGGTGTTTTGGCAGCAGGGGTAACCAAGTCTTCCATGCCTTATGCCAATGCGGATAATGTCATCGGTTTCGTAGGAGCTAAGGATACCGCTGCGGTCATCAATGACTCTGCAGTAGGATACATTCAGGGTGCAAAGTTTATGGATCCGGAGGTAAAGGTATTGGTTTCCTATGTAGGCTCCTATGTGGATTCCGCAACAGCAAAGGATCTGGCATTGACCCAATATGCCAACAATGCGGACACCGTTTTCGTGGCAGCAGGCCCTGCCAGTGTAGGGGTTATTGAGGCTGCAGCGGAAAGTAAGAAGTATGTCATCGGGGTAGACTCCGACCAGGCGGAAGCTTATGCCGGAAAGCCTGAGCAGGAATACATCATTTCCTCTGCCATCAAGAACGTGGGAGAGAGCCTGTATCTTTCCGTAGAAAAGGCGGCAGAGGGCAAGCTTCCCTTCGGAGAAGCGGAGGTGCTGGGTCTTAAGGACGGCGTAGTGGGTATTGCGGAAAATGACATTTACAAGAAGGAAGTACCGGAAGACGTGCAGAAGAAGGTAGAAGACGCAAAGCAGGATATCCTTAGCGGCAAGGTGACTGTAGACACTGCCTACGGTATGGAAGAAAGCAAGTTAAAGAGCATTATCAGCGGCGAATAAATCCGGATAAAGTCTTCACTTGCCCCGTAAGCTTTTCCGGAGTGTAGAGTTGGCAAAGGCTATGCAGGCTTTTCTAAAGAAAAGGCTAAGTGGAGAATCAGCTACAGAATAGAATCAAGAAAATCAACAGGAGGAACTGTGGAAGTCATAGCAGGAAGAGGACTTTACCAGATCTATCCCGGTGGCGTTTTGGCCAATGAAGACGTGAATCTCTCCGTGGAAAAAGGAGAGATTCATGCTTTAGTAGGGGAAAATGGAGCAGGCAAGTCCACATTGATGAAGATGCTCTATGGGGAAATCGCCCCCACCAAGGGGAAAATACTGGTAAAGGGAGAGGAAGTGGAGTTTCACTCCTCCAAAGAAGCCATGGAAAAAGGCATCGGCATGGTACATCAGCATTTTATGCAGATTCCTTCCATGACGGTGGCAGAGAATCTGGTGCTGGGAACCGGCAAGTCTTTATTTGTTGACCGTAAAAAAGCGGTGGAGGAATGTAAGGCCCTTTCCGAAAAATACGGTCTGCAAGTGGAGGCGGAAAAAAAGGTTTCCGACATTTCCATTGCCATGCGACAGAAGCTGGAAATATTAAAGGCGCTTTACAGAGGAGCGGAAATCTTTATTTTGGACGAGCCCACAGCGGTGCTGACGCCTCAGGAAACCGAGGAGCTTTTCCTGCAGCTTCGGAGTTTACGGGAAAAGGGGCATACCATCCTCTTTATTTCCCATAAATTGCAGGAAGTTAAGGCTCTTTGCGACAGAATGACCATTCTTCGGGACGGAAAGACCATGGGAACCTATGGGGTGGAAAGCCTGTCGGAGGCGGATATTTCCCGTCTGATGGTGGGAAGAGAAATCCGCCTGGATATCGAGAAAGAGCCCTATTCCCCGGGGAAAAAGGTCTTTTCCGGGAAAAACATTTCCCTGCAGGGAGAGGGAGGAAAGGCGATTTTACAAAATCTGTCCTTCTCTCTTTCCGAGGGAGAAATTCTGGGGATTGCCGGCATCGACGGAAACGGACAAAATGAGCTTTGTCAGGTTTTGGTGGGAACGCTTCCGGCAAATGGAGCAACGCTTCAGCTCTTTTCCCGGGACTTTTCCGCATTTTCCGTACAGAAGCGACAGGACCTGGGAATTTCCTATGTGTCGGAGGATCGCTTCCTTTACGGCTCTGCGCCCAAGCTTAGCTTG
The DNA here is from genome assembly GCA_963548305.1 of uncultured Oribacterium sp. Taxonomy (GTDB): domain Bacteria; phylum Bacillota; class Clostridia; order Lachnospirales; family Lachnospiraceae; genus Oribacterium. The sequence goes on along the minus strand of CAUUUY010000068.1, from coordinate 2,205 downwards.
GAGGAAAATGCCATTTCCCGAAGCTATAGGGAGAAGGCGCTTTTTTCCTTCGGACTTTTCAACAGCGGAAAGATTCAGGCCTTTACCAAGAAGGTGCTTTCGGCCTTTTCCGTAAAATACAAAAATACCAAGCAGGATGTGAAATCCCTTTCCGGCGGAAATGCCCAGAAGCTGATTTTCGGACGGGAATATGAGGCCAATCCCCATTTGTTCATCCTAAATCAGCCCACCAGAGGAATTGATGTGGGGGCCATTGCCTTTATCCGAAAGAAAATCTTGGATATGCGGAAGAATAAGAAGGCGGTGCTTTTGATTTCTGCTGACCTCGGGGAGCTTCTGTCCCTAAGTGACCATATCCTTGTGATGCATGAGGGGCGCTTTGTGGGCTATCTGGACAATGACGGCAGTCTGACGGAGGAGGAGCTGGGCTTATATATGTTGGGGGTTAAGGAAGACAGTCAGGAGAGAATAGGAGAGGCTTATGAGCAGTAAACAACAATTTCAGCTTTTTCGTTTTATTCTGGCACTGGGGATTTCCCTTGGCATTTCCATGCTGATTATCTTTTTGGTCAGTAAGGAGCCCTGGACAGCCATTTCCTACCTGCTTTTGGGACCCCTTGGCAGTATGCGGCACTTTCTTTCCATCTTTGCCCAGGCCACCCCGCTGATTTTTACAGGGCTTGCCCTAAGCCTTTGTTTTAAATCGGGAAACTTTTCCATGATTACGGATGCCTGCCTCTATATTTCCGCGGTGCTTACCGCGGCCTTGGCCATCCGCCTGAGCCTGCCCTTCCCTCTGCATCCCTTGGTGATTTTACTTTTGGCGGCTGTGATGGGCGGCATAATCGGAAGCCTGCCTGCATTGGCGAAGCTGTATTTTAAGGCCAATGAGCTGGTTACTTCCTTGATGCTAAACTATGTCTTTTTCTATCTGGGACTCTTTACCATCAGTAAATACTTTGCGGATCGGGAGGCGGGAAGCTTTGCTTCCTTAAAATATGCCAAAACTGCGGTACTGCCGATTTTGCTAAAGGGCAGTAAATTGCACCTTGGCTTCTTCCTGGCTCTGCTTTTGGCAGTACTTTTCAGCATTTTGCTGTATAAAACCCGCTTCGGCTATGAGCTTCGGCTTTCCGGAAGCAATCCTTCCTTTGCGAAAATGGTGGGCATTTCCTCATCAAAGGTGATCCTCCTGACCCAGGTTCTGGCGGGCATGGTGGCCGGCCTTGGAGGGGCGGTGGAGCAAATGGGCATGTATCAGCGTTTTAACTGGCAGGAGTCCCCCTCCTATGCCTGGGACGGCGTTATTATTGCGATCCTGTCTCGTAATAATCCGGCACTAGTGCCCTTTTCTGCCCTCTTCCTGGCCTATATCCGTGTAGGAGCGGATATCATGTCCAGAAAGTCCGATGTACAAAACGAACTGGTAGCCTTGATTCAGGCCTTATTGATTCTCTTCGTAACCGCGGAGGCCTTCCTTTCCGGCTGGGAGCATAGAAGAGAAGTGAAGGAATCCTTGGCTGCAGGAACTAAGACGCTGTCGGAACCGGGAAAGGAGGAGGCATAATGGGAGAACTGCTATCCATTTTGGGAAAGGAAGACTTTTACTTTGCCATGCTTCGTACCGCAACCCCGGTACTCCTCACCACCCTGGGAGCCATGACCGCCTCCCGGGCAGGAGTCAGCAACATTGCCTTAGAGGGAACCATGCTTTTTGCCGCCTTCTTCGGGGTGATTGTCAGTGCCTTTAGCCAAAGCGCTCTTTTGGGCTTTTTGGCGGCGGTGGGGATAGGGCTTTTGATTTCCCTGCTTTTGTCCTACTTTATTTTGGAACTGCATTCCAACGGCATTCTTTCCGGTATTGCCTTGAACACCTTAGCTTCTGGAGGAACCGTCTTCCTTCTGTTTTTGATTACCGGGGAAAAGGGAGCCTCTACTTCTTTACACAGCTTAAAGCTTCCTGCTTTGAATCTTCCCTTGGTGGAGAACATTCCCTTTATAGGAAAGATTCTTTCCGGCCAGCATATCCTGACCTATGCGAGTCTGATTCTGGTTTTTGTCATTGCAAGTCTTTTTAAGAAGAGTCGTTTGGGCATGGAAATCATTGCGGTGGGAGAGAATCCGGAGGCGGCGGAATCCCGGGGGATTTCCGTAAAACAGGTAAAGCGGACAGCCCTTCTCATCCGCGGTGCCTTAACGGGAATG
>CAUUUY010000067.1:0-8274 GCA_963548305.1 uncultured Oribacterium sp. | reverse complement strand
TCTAATTGCCGTGAATTCTCTTCATCAAACGGTTGCTCAGCTTCTTTAAGATAACCAGTTCGTAAAGGTCGCCCTCTTGGATAGTAATGTCCGCAACCTCCTTGGCGATAGCCGCTCCTGCGGAAATGGCGATTCCCGCATCCGCTTCGGAAAGAGCCGGGGAGTCATTAATGCCGTCTCCTACCATGATTACCTTTCTGCCTAAGCGATGCTCTTCCTGAATAAAGCTTGCCTTATCCTCCGGAAGAACCTCTGCATGGAACTCATCCACGCCAACCATTCTGGCTACTGCATGGGCAGTCTTTTTATTATCTCCGGTCATCATCACAACCTTGTCGATACCCAGAGCCTTTAAGTCCTGAATAACCCCAACCGCTTCCTTTCGTAATGGATCGGAAATCAGGATTACGGTGGTGAGCTCTCCGTCAACCGCAAGATACAAAGCGGAATGCTCAGGCGGAATGCTTGCCAGCTTCTCCTCTTCTCCCTTTGGTACGGTACAATGCTCGTCATCAAAGATAAAGTGATGGCTTCCAATTAACACGTGCTTTCCTTCGTAAATGCTGGAAATTCCGTGGGCTACCACATATTCCACCTTGGAATGGCGCTCAGCATGATGTAAGTCTCTTGCTTCCGCCTCAGCCACAACTGCATTTGCCATGGAGTGAGGATAATGCTCCTCAAGGCAAGCAGCCATACGCAGCATCTCATTTTCATCAGAATTCTTGAAGGTGATAATGTCTTCTACCTTCGGCTTAGCGTATGTCAAGGTTCCGGTCTTATCAAAGACGATGGTGTTGGCCTCGGAAATGGCCTCCATAAACTTTCCGCCCTTGACGGAAATCTTGTGCTTTCCGGCTTCTCTCATAGCGGAAAGTACCGCTACCGGCATAGAAAGCTTCAAAGCACAGGAGAAGTCTACCATTAAGAAGGCTAAAGCCTTGGTCACATTTCTGGTGAGCAGGTAGGTCAATGCCGCACCGCCCAGGCTATAAGGCACCAGCTTATCCGCCAAATGGGAAGCCTTGTCCTCTGTTGCGGACTTTAACTTCTCCGACTCCTCAATCATTTTCACAATACGATCATAGCGTCCGGAGCCTGCCAGCTTCTCTACGCGAATACGACATTCTCCCTCTTCCACTACGGTTCCCGCATAGGCGGAGGAGCCGATTTTCTTCCGAACAGGGATGGATTCTCCGGTCATGGAAGCCTGGTTCACCATAGCCTCACCAAAGCTCACCTTTCCGTCCAAAGGAATCATATTTCCGGTACGGACAATGATTTCCTGTCCTACTTCCACTTCATTTAAGGGAAGTAAAACTTCCTCGCCCTGAACCAAGGTCCAAACCTTGTCCACATTTAAGGACATGGTTCTTGCCAGGTCGTCCACAGACTTCTTATGAGTCCACTCTTCCAGGATTTCTCCTACGGAAAGGAGGAACATTACGGAGGACGCGGTATCGTAGTCTCCGGTTAAGATGGAAGCGGAAATTGCCACCGCATCCAGGAGGGATACTTCAATCTTTCTTTGGAAGAGAGTCTGTAATCCCTTAAATAAGTAGGGAATCGCCTTCACTCCTGTAATCACCCGCTTTAAGGGGATGGGATAGAAGAGGGTGGAAATCACTCGATCCACTACTGTCAGCACTAATTTGTCTTCATATTCTCTGTTTAAGGCTCTACCGGTCTGACTTGGTACAAGGCCTTCATTTCCCTTATAAGAAAAACGGGACAGGGCAAGAATCATGCCTTCCCGTTTTCCTTCGTAGAAAATGACTGCATCTCCGGTTCGGTCATAAACCTTCGCCTCAATGACTCCCTCCTGGGCCTTGAGATAATACTCAAGGATATCTGCCTGTGCCATGGTCATGCGCTTCTGCATGGCGTGAACACGGATACGCCCCGGGGATTCATGCAAGATATTCCATTTCATTTTCCCTTACCACTTCTTTCTGAGCTTATCGGAGCCGCGGAAGCATAAGTCCCTTCCCTGGGAGAAAATGCTTTCCGGGCTTAAGTTGTTTTTCGCTGTTATGGATTAAACTTCCTTTGCATCGAAGTCGGAAACTTCTTCAAAATCCTCGATTAAAGAGTTCTCTGCAGCTTCTGCTCTCTTCTCGTTAATGCGCTTTGCATCTGCATAGATATCCTCGCAGCTTTCCTTAATGCCGGTGCTTACCTTCATCACGCAATCCTGTCCTCTAAGAACTGCTGCAGCTGCCTCTGTGTAAAGCTTCTTCGCATCGGTAGAAGCCAAAATCTTCATACCTGCTGTTCCGAATAAAACTCCACCTGCGAAAATTCCAATCTTCTTCCATGCCCAATTTGCTAAAAACATATTCTTTCCTCCTCTTATTTTGCTATACATAAACTACTATTTGCTGCTAAAGAATAAAGCTTTCTTGCATTTGACACTCAGTTGTGCACTACGGTTAAAGTCTTGTTCTTTAGAACGAGCATATTGTAAAATAGGAATTATTATTAAGTCAAGGCTAACTCTTTTGTATTTCGTTTCCATTTTTAATACAATGTAGTCTACGCTAACAAAAGTTAGTAATGAATAACTTGTAACATCGATTATGGCGAATGTCAAGGGGCAACGCGCAGATGCAGTATAGGCATGAAATCGGGGCACGCTCCCGCTATGCTCGCCCCTGCGGAGGGGAGGAACTGTATTCATTGATACAGCACGCGCAGATGCAGTATAGGTATGAAATCGAGCACGCTTCCGCTAACTTCGCCTTCGTAGCAGTACTAACTTCAAGCTTCGCTTTGCTCGCTTTCAGTAAGTACTGACGGGCTCAGATTGCTCTCTTTCATACCTATACTGCATCTGTCGCTTCAACTAATTAAATTCTACAGTCCTTCGCTTCGCAGGTTTGCAAGTACCCGCGGCTCAGATTGCCCCTCTTACAGACCCATACTCCATCATTCGCTTCAGCTTATTGATTTCTACAGTCCTTCCCTCCGCTGGTTTGCAAGTACCGGCGGGCTCAGATTGCCCCTCTTACAGACCCATACTCCATCTGTCGCTTAAGGATATTATTTTTTCAGCTCTTTTCCTTCTGCTTTTCCCCAATCCAATTCTTGATGTCGAAGGCCGTCATCTTCCCATCCGGCAAATAGTTCCTGAATCTTCGTTGCTTTGGGGTTTTTATATTGTGATGGTTTAACGGTTTCTTGCGTATCATGGTTTATATCTTGTTGTTTCTCTCGTTCCATCCTTTTTTCTCCATGAAAAAACGTGATATCGCACACATCGCGAGTGATACTCGTTAAGAATTAAAAAAGGCCGGGGACCTCTCCCCGACCTTCTTATCGTCTCTAGAAAAATTACTTAAGAGTGATCTTAGCGCCTTCAGCCTCAAGCTTAGCCTTGATATCATCAGCCTCAGCCTTGGATGCACCTTCCTTAAGAACCTTTGGAGCTGCCTCAACGAGGTCCTTAGCTTCCTTAAGTCCAAGTCCGGTAGCCTCACGTACAACCTTGATAACCTTGATCTTGTTTGGTCCTACATCAGTAAGCTCAACGTCGAACTCAGTCTTCTCTTCCTCAGCTGCGCCAGCACCTGCACCAGCACCTGCTGCTGCAACTACTACACCTGCTGCTGCGGAAACTCCGAATTCCTCTTCGCAAGCCTTTACCAAATCATTTAACTCCATTACGGAAAGTTCCTTAATTGCTGCAATAAACTCTTCAACAGTTAACTTTGCCATTGTATTATCCTCCATTATTTTTATTTTTTGAAAATGTCACGGAATAAGTTCCGTATTAAGCTGCTTTACGCTGCTTCTCCGCCGTCCTTCTGTGCAATCTGATTAAGCACACGTGCGAAATTGCTGACAGGGGACTTGATGGATCCGAGAAGTCTTCCAAGAAGCTCTTCTCTGGATGGAATCTCTGCCAATGCCTGAACTGCCTTTGCATCGTAGAACTTTCCTTCCACTACTGCACCCTTAAACTCTAACTTTGGTGCTGTTTTTGCAAACTTTGCAAAAATTCTTGCTGCCGCTGTAGCATCGTCCTTAGATACTGCCAAAGCAGTAGGTCCATCTAATACTACGTCTAACTGAGCAAAATCTGTACCCTCTGCGGCTCTCTTGATTAAGGTGTTCTTGAAAACCTTGTACTGTACACCAGCTTCTCTTAATGCTTTACGAAGCTCTGTGTCCTCTGCTACGGTAAGACCACGATAGTCTACAACAGTAGCAGCAACAGCACCGTCCAAGAGTGTCTTAATCTCGTCGATGATCGGCTGCTTTAATTCAACCTTTGCCATTCCTTGCTTTCCTCCTTCTGTAATTTTTCTAGAAAGTATTAACGGAAACGAGAGGCTTTCTTCTTCAGAGCATCCGGAAAATGCAAGAAACAAACTCACATAAAGCCGTTACTTCCCTTTAGAAGAATAAAAAATCCCTTGCCAAAGACAAGGGATGAACGCTCATAATAGGATAAATCCTAGCTCTTTCCTCGGCGGGCGATTTCTCTTTACATCCTTGCTTTCTTAGCTCCGCAAGATACTACGAAACAATCTGAAAACTTAGATACCTGCTGTCTTCGGTTAATACCTTGCAGATACTAGCACGTGATAAGGGAAAAGTCAAGCAAAAACATTGGCATTTCCAAAACAGCGCAAAGCACCCATAAATCCTGTGTTTTTCAGGAGAAACTCCTATTTTATAAGATTGCGGTAATCCCCGTAATCAATCCGAAGATGATTCCGGGCGCATTTGCCGCCGCTAACGGAAAGTCTTTTTTCTCTTTCAATAATGCATAACTAACCCAAATCACGCCATTAATCGCTGCCACAAAGGGTTGTACCGGTGACCCCTTAACTCCATGTAAGTTATTCATAATCTGCGGAATGTATGATACATACATCAGTACGGATATCGTTGTCCCGACCCAACCAAAAACTGCCAAACTCTTCTCTGACATATTCTTCCTCCTTTACTCTTTACCACTCTCCCCATCAGGAAGTTCAGCTAGGTATAGCATAGGAGGAAAATACTTGTCAATCCATATCTCGGCATTACCATGGGAGGAAAATACTTGTCAATCCATATCTCGGCATTGCAGAAAAACTTTCCTTAAGCCTTCGGGCCAAACATTGAAGCTTTTCAAATTCTTCGGGCTCAAGCACCGATACTTTATGCCTCTTTCGGGCTCCAATACCGAATCTTCACATACTGTACCCCTTCCGGGCTTTCCCAGCGAATCCAGTCCTCTCCTTCATAGTAGTAATCCTCAACAAAGGCGGTTCCGGAAATGGGGATATACTCCGGGATGTCATCCGGGGTAAAGTTGAAGACCTTGGTACCGTCCTCAAGGGAATACTCCATGGACTCGTCCAGATGAATGCCTTCCAGCTTCTTCACCCAGTAACGGACGGTTCTGCCGTTTTCCTCGGTCTCCCCGGAAAACCAATAGAGCTTAAAGTTTGCGGTTTCCGGAATTTCTTCCCGATCGTGGAGCTCGATATTCAAAGCACCATCGTATCCGGGTTGTTCTCCCTCATGCTTTGCCTGCTCCGCCGCCTTCTTCAGTTCCTCTGCCTTCTTCTGCTCTTCTGCCAGCTTTTCTTCCTCGGATAATGGCTCGAAGTTCTTCTGTTCCTCTGCCAGCATTGGCTCTACATCAATACTTTTCTCTTCGTTATTTCTTAAAGTAATTTCTGTTGTCCCCTCTTCCGGAATATAGAAGTTTCCGGAATATTTTCCGTGGGGAGAGTTAATCAGGCGGTTATCCGCAACATTCATCTTCTTCATTTCCCCAAAAAGCTTCTCAAAATGAATGGAAGCCAGGGCATTGCCGTAGAAATCGTTGTCGGTTCCGGTCTGAATCAAGAGATTTCTTTTAATAGAAATGTTTTGGTTATCATCAAAGTTATAGCCGGGGAATACGGTGCTGACACGCAGGCCGGGACCGGAAGTGATGTCCTTCACCAGATTTCCTTCAATGCGATGGTTCGCACCGCCATGCAGGGCAATGCCGGATGCTCGCCAGGTCAGCTCTACGGTGTTGTTTAAAAAGGCATTGTTCTCCGCAGGCTTGGATTCTGTATGGATATAACGAACCCGCTCTTCCCCATTGACATTTTCCTTGATTTCCAGAATCGCCTTGCTGGCAAAGGTTGCCAGACCGTCATCGCCATTTCCACGGATATTGGAGTTCTGCACCTTGGAATTCTTGGTTCCCTGGGCAAAGTTCACGCCGTCCGCGAAGTTGTTTCGAATACGGCTGTTGGAAACGGTCAGCTTGTCGGTGTATTTCATTTTATCCGCTTCCACATAGTCTCCTACCCAGATTCCACATTCAAAATGCTCAAGCCAGAGGTCGTGCAGCTTGGAATTCTCTCCCAAAACGCCGGCGATTCCCTTGTAATTTGCCTCCTGATGAAAACGGGACTTTAATTCGGAATCCATGTATAGGTTATCCATCTCAACATTTGAGCTGCTGTCCAGAAACTCGATGCCGCCTCCGGCCTGCTCCTCAGAGGTAAAATGAAGCCGGGTGTACCAGATTCCTGCACCGGTAATCCGCATATCTGTAGCACTTAGCACCAGCTTTTGGTCAAAATCGAAGGTACCCTCCGGAATATATAAGGTCTTGTTCTCCGCATCCGCGTCTTTCAGGGCATCCAGAAATGCTTGGGAATCGTCCTGTCCGTCGTTTGGCACCGCGCTGTATGGAGCATCCGTGATGGAAATGCTGTTGCTTGGGGCGCCCTTTGCTTCCGGGGCCTGCTCCAGCTCGATAAAGTCGATTCCCAGTTCATCAGCTTTTTTATCGGTTCTGCGGATGGTGAGTACGTCACCCTCCTCCAGTTCCATTAATTCCTTGTTGTCATTTTCCAAAAGAAAATGTCTCTCATCAAAGCGAAAACGAGAATGAGAGTCGGCTATATTTTCATCGAAAACATCATTTTCCTTCACATACTGCCAAGCAGATCTGTTGTCCAACTCCACCGTTTTCTTTCCAAGAAGCTCTCCCTTTCTCTCCACAGAAATCTCCAGCTCTCCGGATGCTTCCTCCGGCATGGTAAAACGAAGGGTCATGGCATTGGCCGCCTTCTTAACCGTAAAGCGTAATGAAGAATCCTCCTTGGTCAACTGTACATAGCTTTGGTTGGAAGCCTCCATCTCCACTTCATCGTAAGCAGTGGAGTGCTTCAGCACCGCATCTCTTCCAACTCCCTCTTCCGCCTCGTAGCGAAGGTAGGGAAGCTTGGCGCCGTAGCCCTGGCTTTCCTTAGCCCAAAGCTCTGTCCTCGTTTCCGCAAATGCGGTTCCATGGGAAAGAAGCCCCAGGCCGGTCATGGTCAAGAGTAACGTAAGTTGTTTTCTGAATTTCATTCTTCTTCCTTTCTTCTCCAAAAAAAGTTACATGTATTTTTTTCGACTTACTTTTTTAGTTTAAAAGGAAATTCAGAAAATATTATGATTTATTTTGCGCAGAAATATTAAATAAATACAAAATTCATCGTAATTTATTATTTTTCACTATAAACAAAAGGCCTATTTGCAACTTACTGCAACTTAGCGCAACTTAAATTTTTGCTCTCTACTCCTCACAAACCCTTATTTTATGCGGTTCTTGGTTTTTTAAATTGAGAAATTTTATCGTTTTTGCAACTTACTGCAACTTAGCGCAACTTAAATCAAGCCCAAAAGGGAATATACTTCATATACCTAGGAGCTGTATTTTCATCTACCGCTTTAATCAGTTCTGCATCTACGGCATCTTTAATAATTCTCGAAGCTTTATATTTATATTGGTTTGTAATACCGAATATTTCTCGAATGGTATTATTATTGATGGCTTCTCCATTAACATAAGAAAAACATGCTTGCATATAGCAGGTTCTTATTCTGTCCTCTTTGCTTGTTAAGTCAAATGGTACTTTTAAATATAGAGTTACTTTTGTAAATTTATCGCTTTGATTTTCAATTTTAGGAGCCAACATAGAGTGGTTACTTGTTGCATGAATTACCTTATCGTAACCACTGCCTCTTTCCTCACAAATTCCAATTTTGTGCATAAACCCCGCGAGATTTTCATTTCTTGAAATCGGAACAGTATCGACAATGCGTTCAATAGAAACAAGAGGTGATCCTGCGTTGGAAAATTCTATTCTATCCCTAAATAATTCCACCATAGGATTGGTTCCTTTTTGGTCAATAGCCTGGTGAATCATGATATTTGCAAGCAGTTCACGAATAGCTATTTCCGGGTAGCCTAATTGTGTCTTCCTTATGGATCCCTCTATTACT
>CAUUUY010000066.1:0-8385 GCA_963548305.1 uncultured Oribacterium sp. | reverse complement strand
CAATAATCACAAAGGTGAGATAGCTCCAATCCGCCGGAATGGAGGAGACAAATTTATGCACCACCTGCATTAAAAAAATCGCCATCACTCCCCAGCCTATAGAAGCAAAGAAGCAGATGTAACCGCGAAAGTTCAAAGGATTCTGAGAATAATCCCACCAGCGCATATGGAAGATATGATTCATCAAAAGACCGGTAATCAGTTCCAAGCTCGTTCCACCGAAAAATCCAAGCAAAAAAAGATAGAGGAGATGCCCCTCATGTCCATGAGCAAAGAAGACCAAAAGGCAGGATCCCACACCGTACAAGGGAATCCAAGGTCCATGGCAAAATCCTCTATTCTGTAAATGGCCGGATTTCAGAGAGCAGTAAGAAGACTCGAAGCACCAACCCAGGATGCAGTACAGCATAAAGAAGGTCAGCCACTGTAAAATTGTGTATCCTCTCATAAAAACTCCCTTGCTTTAAAAAATCATTTTTAGCTATTTTATCGCATTTTTTCATTATTGTCGAGTTTTTTGGCGTTTTTCAAAATATATGTTCTGAAATACAGCTCTTAAGCGCTATCTGCAAAAGTGTAGGTTTCGGGATTTATGTCATAAGCTATATGATCCAAGCTTTGAGCATGGAAATCCCTTAGAAAGCCGGAATTTAATCCTAAATCTTAGATTTACCATCTTTTCTTGCAAAGACTGTAAAGGGATTTTCTTCCCAAAAGAACGCAAACTGCCACGGATAATCCTAGCAGAAACAGGAAGAAAAGAATCTGAACCGGCAAAGCTCGCTCATGGTGTAGGAAATAGCTGTAGCCTCCAATCTTTAGGAACAAATCCCGGAAGGGGCGATGAAAAAGATAAATTACCAAAGAATATTTTCCCCAAAGCGAAAGCTGCTTTTCCAATATTGTCTTCCGAAAAGGACTTTTCCTGAAAAAAGAGAGCAGCCAATAGAAAAAATAGGAAATACCCAAAGCAAAAGGAATGTAAAAAACGCGAAGCAGGATGGGAAAGCTTTGAAAAAAGGGAAGAATCTCCTCTTTACTCACCCTCCTGTACCACACCCCATAGAAAATGCGAGTATAGTTTTTTAAAGCGGGGAAAAACAGGAGAAAGAAGAAAAAGCAAGCCCCACCCACAAGGGCAAGGTCTGTCCTTTTTTTCTTCCAAGAAAAAGGGCTTTGGGAAGTGAGCATTCCAAAATAGAAAAAGGGTGCAAAGCCGAAGACTCGATCCAGTGCCAGGAAATCCACCAGTCTTCTATTTTGGTCCAGATATCCTGCGAACAAAGAAAGGAAAATCAGAAGGAGAAGATAGCATTTTTCTTTCCTATCCTCCGGATTTCTCCCCTTCCCGATATAGACCTTGTTTCGCTTAAAAAAGCAAAGAGGAAGGCAGGCGAACTGCCAGAAGAAAAGTCCCAAAAGATACCAGGGAGTAGAGGATTCATGGAGATAATCCGGAAAGCTCCCCTGTCCCCCGTAGCAAAAAACATCAAAGGGATACAGCAAGGTTTTTAAGAAAAAATAGCAGAGAAAATAATACAATAAGTTCGAAAAAAGAGAGGAAGCTGCTCTTCCTCTCTTTACAAAGCTTTGTTGGAAAAAATATCCGGACAGGAAGATAAAGGCAGGCATATGAAAGCTGTATATCCCGTAAAAGCTTCGGGAAAACAGCGCCATGCCGCTATCTTTTATCGGAAGGAGAAAATGTCCAAGCACCACAAGGAAAATCAATAATCCCTTGTATCGGTCCAATTCCTCAACTCTCTCCCCTACCATACTGCCCTTTCTACTTCTATCTTCCAGTGCTTCTTCTAGTTCCCTACATTTTAGAAGTCACTTTTCCGGTTCTTTTACTCATGTTAAGCAAAAATCGGTGCTAACGCCTTTGCATACTTCTCTTTGACTGCCTTGGCCTCTTCCTTATTCTTTCCTAAGGTGGTGTAGTAAGCCTTAATCTTCGGCTCTGTTCCGGAGGGGCGCACAATAATGCTGGAGCCGTCCTCCAAGTGGTAAATCAAAACATTTGCCTTAGGAAGCCCTGTCTTCTCTGTATCCAGATAGTCCACACATTCCTTTACCTTGGTGCCGGCAAAATCCTTAGGGCTTTCCTTTCGTAAGGAATCCATAATGCCCTGCATCTTATCCATGCCGGAAAGTCCCGGGAAGGAGAAGCTGTCCACGGAATTCAGATAATAACCGTGCTGTGCATAAATCTGCTCCAAACGCTCCTTAATGGAAGAGCCGTTTTTCCGGTAATAAGCTGCCATCTCGCAAATCAACATGGAAGCTACCACCGCATCCTTATCCCGCACTGCGGTTCCGGACAGGTAGCCATAGCTTTCCTCGAAGCCGAAAATGAAGCGATTTTCCTCTCCCTTTTCCTCCAAAAGCTTGATCTGCTCTCCGATCCACTTAAATCCGGTAAGGGTATGGCGAAGCTCGATGCCGTAATACTCTGCCACCTTATCCGCAAGGGGGGTACTCACAATAGACTTTACCGCCACCGGTCTTTCCGGAAGGGTGCCCTCCTCCTTACGGCCTTTCGCAATGTAGTCTAAAAGCAAAACCCCCATTTCATTTCCGGACACCAGCTCATAGCTTCCGTCCTGACAACGCATGGCAATACCCACACGGTCCGCATCCGGGTCTGTCGCCAGCATAAGGTCCGCATTTTTCTCCTTAGCAAGAGCAAGTCCCTTCTCCAAAGCTGCAAAAATCTCCGGATTGGGGTAGGGGCAGGTGGTGAAATAGCCGTTAGGGTACTCCTGCTCCGGTACGATACTCACATCTTCGATACCCATTTCCTTGAAAATGCGGGTTACCGGCTCTAAACCGGTACCGTTTAAGGGAGAGTAAACCAAGGTCAATCCTGCATCCTTGCAAAGTCCCGGATGCACCTGCTGGGAAAGAACGGATTTATAGAAGGCTTCCTTACAATCCTCTCCTACAAAACGAATCAGCCCTTCCTCCACCGCCTTGGCAAATTCCATGGTCTTATAGCCGGTAAGTACATCGGTTTCCAAAATCTTTTTATAAACCTTTCCTGCTGCTTCGTCAGTCATCTGGCATCCGTCACTGCCGTAGGCCTTATAGCCATTGTACTCCGCCGGGTTATGGGAGGCAGTCAGCATAATGCCCGCACTGCAATGATAGTATCTGGTGGCAAAGGACAGGGCCGGCACAGGCATCAAGGCATCATACATCCGAACGGTAATGCCGTTTGCCGCCAAAACCTTGGCTGCTTCCTTGGCGAAGGTCCAACCCTTCAAACGGGAGTCATAGCTGATGGCTACCAGTTTCTCCAGCTTCTCCTCTAAAATATATCTGGCCAAGCCCTCTGTAGCCTGACGCACCACAAAAAGATTCATTCTGTTGGTGCCCACGCCCAGAGTTCCTCGGATTCCCGCGGTACCGAACTCCAAAGCTCTTGCAAAATGCTCTTTGATTTCTTCCTCCTGCCCTGCCATGCATTGCAGTTCTCTCTTTAAATCAAAGTCCTCTAACTCCGCTGCCATCCAGCGCTGATACTCTTTTTGATAATCCTGCATCTTCTTCGTCCTTTCTGCATCCTGCCTTTTTTCCGCTCTACTTTACCATGGAAGACGGAGAAGAGGCAAGAATATCGTGCAGAAATGATATAGTCCTAAATTCTTTCTCCATAGGTCGTCTCTCCATAGAACGTCCCTCCATAAAAATCTCTTTATTTCTATAAAAACTGTTTATAGAAGAGCAGTATATGAAAAGCATCTTTTTATTGTTAGCTAAAGCTAACCATTGTATAATATTTATGCTTATTATCTATTATTTTGTTATTTTATATAGTAAACACTAACAATACTTTAGGAGGCCTCCATGAACGTTTACAAAAAAGTATTTCGCTACGTTCCGGAAAAAACTGTACTGGGAATCCTATCTATTCTGACTTCCCTCCTTTCCGGAGTGATTCTGGTCTACGCCTATACGCTCCTCTACTTCTTTCTGGAAGACCTAATCCTTTTCCGAGACGAAGGGCAGAGCTACATCTTGAGTCTGAAAATTGTACTTGCTCTTACCCTGGCAGGACTTTGCTACCTCTTTTCCGGTGTCTTATCCCATATCTTTGCCTTCCGCCTGGAGACGAATCTCCGAAAAAAAGGAATTGAGGGATTAGCATCCGCTTCATTTCGTTTTTACGACCTGCATTCTTCCGGCTATATTCGGAAAACCATTGACAGTAACGCAGAGAAAACCCATCAGGCAGTAGCCCATATGATTCCGGACAGTGCCCAGGCCTTTCTTGTGCCTCTCCTCAGCTTGGCTCTCGGCTTCTTTGTGAGTCTTCGGGTGGGCATAATTCTTCTGCTTCTTGTTCTTATTAGCGGCTTCTTCCTACAGAAAATGATGGGCGGCAGCCAATTTATGAAATTGTATCAGGAATCCTTAAACCATCTCAGCGGGGAAACCGTAGAATACGTTCGGGGTATTCAGGTCGTAAAGCTCTTCGGAAACCGCCTGCAAAGCTTCAAATCCATGAAAGAAGCCATTGAAAGCTATGCAAAGTACGCCTATGAATACAGTTTAAGCTGTAAAACTCCCTATGTTCTCTACCAATGGATCTTTTTAGGCTTAATTCCGATTCTGTCGATTCCCCTGTCCTTTCTCCTCGTAAAAGAACCCCAACCCGAAAAACTGATCATCGATTTGATTATGATTTTCTTTTTGGACGGCGTCATCATGGTGGCTTTCATGAAAATCATGTGGTCCGGCATGTACATTTTCAATGCAAACTTTGCCATCGATGAAATGGAAAAGCTCTACAAGGAAATGCAGGAAGACCGCCTCCAATACGGCAAAGAGGAAAAGTTCCAAAATTACAGTATGGAGTTCCAAGATGTAGATTTCTCCTACGGAGACAAGAAAGTTTTGGAAGGGCTTTCCTTCCGCTTGGAAGAAGGAAAAAGCTATGCCCTTGTGGGGCACTCCGGTTCGGGAAAATCCACCATTGCCAAACTTTTCTCCGGTTTCTACAAAGTGGATAAAGGACAGATTCGAATCGGGGATCTCCCCATTGAAAACTACAGCAAGAATGCCCTGTGTAAGGCCATCTCCTTCGTTTTCCAGGACAGCAAGCTTTTCCATAAGACGATTTATGAAAATGTGCTGTTAGGTAAACCGAATGCTACTGCGGAAGAAGTACATCGGGCTTTGGACTTGGCAGGTTGCAGGGAAATTCTGGAGCGTTTTCCCGAGAAAGAAAATACCTTAATCGGCGCAAAAGGCGTTTACCTTTCCGGTGGCGAAAAGCAAAGAATCGCCATTGCCAGAGCCATCTTAAAGGATGCTCCCATCGTGATTCTGGACGAAGCCAGCGCCTCCATTGATGCAGATCAGGAGTATGCTCTGCAAAATGCTTTTAAGAATCTGATTCAGGGGAAAACCGTAATTATGATTGCCCACCGCCTTTCCAGTATTCAGGGCTTACATGAAATACTGGTTTTGGAAGAGGGAAAGATTGTGGAACGGGGTAGCGGTAAAGAGCTTCTGCAAAGAGACAGTCGTTATAAAAAGCTCTGGGCGCTTTATCAAACTACGGAAGATTGGAGGATAAACAAATGATGAATTGGTTCAAAAAACAGTTCTCCCTTACGGAGCAGGGCGCAAAAAACCTGCAAAAAGCCAGCCTCTACTGCTTTCTTACTTACTGTATCAATATGGGTCCCGTTATGCTTTTACTGTATATCGCGAAGCTCCTTCTGGAAAATGCGGATAGGGCAGCCTTCTCGCCATGGGAGTTGATTGTTCCGGCTCTCATAATCCTGTTCTTCCTCTACCTCCTGCTTTCCAAGGAATATGTCTGCCTTTATAACGCAACCTACAAAGAATCGGCGAACCTGAGAAAGAATATTGCAGAAACCCTGGCAGACCTTCCCATTGCCTATTTCTCCAAACATGACTTAAGTGATTTGTCGGAAAGCATTATGTCTGACGTGGAGAGGATTGAACACGCCTTAAGCCACTCTGTTCCCAAAATCGTAGCCATGTTTTTCTTCTTCCCGATTATGGGGCTTCTGATGTGCTTCTCAAACTGGAAGCTGTCCCTTGCCACCCTTCTCCCTACGATTTTCAGCTTTCTTTTAGTGCCCTTATCCAGAAAGCTCGTGCTACAAAATAATCAGAAGTACTATCATCTTTTGCGGGAAAATGCGGAAGCTTTCCAGGAACATATCGACTTGCATCAGGAAATCAGCAGCTTTCTCCCTGACAGGGAGGTTAGAGAGGCCTTATTTAAAAAGATGGACCTGCAAGAAAAGCTCCACCTAAAGACGGAAATGGGCTCCTTTATCGTCATGGGATGCTCTTCCATTTTTGCTTTCTTAAGTGTGGCCACGGTGATTTTCGTCGGTTTCCCGCTCTATCAAAGCGGCAGTATTTCCATCCTCTACTTCTTGGGCTTTATCATCGCCTCCATGAAATTAAAGGAAATCTTCGACATTTCCAAGGAAAGCCTGATGGAGATCTTCTATATCGCACCGGCGGTGCAGCGCATCTCCGAAATCAAGGCGGCGAAGAAGCAGGAAGGGCTCAGTACAGCCCTTTCCGACTTCTCTATTGACTTTCAGGATGTGTCCTTCTCTTACAACGAGGACAGAGCAATTCTAAAAGGCGTCTCCCTATCGGTAAAGGAAGGAGAACTTTTCGCTTTAGTAGGCCCCTCCGGCTGCGGAAAAACCACCATTTTACGCTTACTCTCCAGACTTTATGATGCAAAGTCCGGAAAGATTTTCATCGGCGGAAAGGATTTACAAAACACAGCCACCGACTCCATTTTCCAAAAAATCTCCATAGTCTTTCAGGAAGTGAACCTCTTTAATACCACCATTCTGGAGAATATCCGTCTGGGAAGAGGGGATGCCACAGAAGAGGAAGTGCGGGAAGCGGCACGTCTTGCCAACTGCCTGGACTTTATCGAGAAGCTTCCCGATGGCTTCCAAACAAGAATCGGAGAAAACGGCGCAGAGCTCTCCGGCGGAGAAAGGCAGCGGCTTTCCATTGCCAGAGCCTTTTTGAAGGATGCTCCCATACTCCTCTTAGATGAAATTGCCGCAAATCTGGATATTGATAACGAAAGAAAAATTCAGGAAAGCCTCAGCAGCTTAATCCGCGGAAAAAACCGAACCGTTGTCCTTATTTCCCACCGAATGAAGTCCATCGAGAAAGCAGACCGTATCTTGGTTCTGTCCTCCGGTGAGGTGGATGCGGTGGGCACCCACGAAGAACTGCTGGAGCGCTCCAAAGTCTATCGGAATCTGGTAGAAAAGAGCCGGCTTGCAGAGGAATTCAGCTATTAAAACCGTATCGAGAAAAAATCCAAGACCTTATAAGCCGAATTCCGAAATATTCGGAACAAAGGATAAGGAAGCTTTTCGTTATAAAAGGAGATTTGCTTTATGAATAGAAATAAACTGACCATTAAAGACCTGGTGTCCATCGGTGTTTTTGCCGTGATTTACTTTATCTGTATGTTTGCTGTGGGGATGATGGGTGTTGTTCCGATTTTATTTCTCGTCTACCCTGCTGCCTACGCGCTTATCGGAGGGCCTATTGTCATGCTCTTTATGGCAAAGGTGAATAAGCCCTTTGGGCTTCTCATTTTCGGCATGATTGCCCCCTGTATCATGTTCCTCTTTGGACATACCTTTGTGGTACCTCTCCTCTCCCTTCTCTTCTGCCTCCTTGCAGAAGGAATCCGCCGTATAGGAAACTATCAATCCGGCTCCGCCACAATGCTAAGTTATGCAGTGTTCAGTCTCTGGCCTTGCAATTCCTTGTTGCAAATGCTTCTTTTGAAAGAGCGTTATATGGAGATGGTGATAAAAGAAATGGGAGAGAACTATGGAAATGCCATTGAGAAGCTGATTACTGTGCAAAATATGGCTATCGTTTATGTCTGCACCTTCCTTTTTGGTCTTCTCGGCGCCTTTCTTGGAAGAAAGCTATTGAAAAAACATTTTGAAAAAGCAGGAATTGTATAGAAACACGGAGCAGAACAATGCAAGATAAAAACCCTTTGAAATCGGCAATAAAAGAAAAACCTTGGGCAGAAAAGCGAAATCCCTTTAATCCAAACCCAATTACCAAGCTTCTCGTTTTACTGTTTTTGGGCTTCACGATTATGAACTATCTCCCCTTTTACGGAGAATGGGCAGTGGTGCTTCTCTTTTCCGTCTTCTTCTTTCTGAACGGTTTTCGAAGAACTGCGCTATTCGCTCCTCTTGTTTTTGCCGCACTCTGCTTTGTTCCCGGATATTCCGCCCAGTATTTTATGCCGGTTCCCTTACGTATTCTGTTTTCCTTTCTCTATATTTTTCGTCTGCTTTTTTTACCCTATCTGGCAGGGAGCTTTTT
>CAUUUY010000065.1:0-8463 GCA_963548305.1 uncultured Oribacterium sp. | reverse complement strand
ATTACCGGAACGAAGAATGGGAATCTGTTTGGAAGCCTCCTGAAGCTTCTTTTCCTGTGCTTCATTTAAACCTGTGGTGCAAAGCACAAGAGGCTTTTTTTTCTCCACTGCAAAATCCAAAAGAGCATCAACAGCCTCTTTTACGGAGAAATCAATAATACAGTCAAAATCTTCTTTTACTTCCGCTCTGCTTCCGTAAACCGGAAATCCGGGGTGCTTCAAATCCGTATGGGAATCCAGACCGGCTACAATCTCCATTCCCTCCGTCTGCTTTGCTACATCCTGCACATTCTGTCCCATCACGCCCTTCGCACCATGTAATAATACCCTCATCTTTTTCCTCCTCCAGCTCCGAAAAACCGCTCTACTTTTTCTTGTTTATTCTATTTCATTTTTCCGCAGAAAAAAAGAGGGGCGGAAAAGAAGAAAATAAGAAACAGTTTATCCTGCATTTATTTTCTTTTCTTCACAGCCCCCCTCTTCTCTATTAGGATAAAATCCCGTAGCGGCGCATTTCTTCTTTTAATACCTCTTGATGTGCTTCTTCCATCTCTGTCAGCGGAAGACGCATTCCTCCCACAGCCTTCCCCTGTAAATTCATTCCTGCCTTTACCGGAATGGGGTTCACTTCCATAAAGAGGCTATGAATCAAAGGAAGTGCTCTCTTCTGCTCTTCCCAAGCCCCCTTCACATCTCCGACAAACCACTTCTTGCAAATATCCGCTGTCTGTCTCGGTGCCACATTGGACAACACGGAAATAACGCCGGAACCTCCGATGGAAAGTAAGGGAACAATGATTCCATCCTCTCCTGAATAGAGTAAGAAATCCTCATCCACTAAACGCATCAGCTCTGCAGTGCCTCCTACATCTCCGGTAGCTTCCTTTACGCCTACAATATTTTTTACATTATAGTAAAGATCCGCCATGGTCTTCGGCTCAATCTTCATACCGGTTCTGCCCGGTACATTGTACAGAATACAGGGAATGGAAACCGCATCCGCAATAGCCTTATAGTGAGTATATAAGCCCTTCTGGGTTGCCTTATTATAATAAGGCGTCACCAAAAGCAGTCCGTCAGCCCCGGCCTTCTCTGCTCTCTTAGAAAGATCAATGGCGGTCGCCGTACAGTTAGAGCCTGTACCGGCAATAACGGGAATACGGTGATTTACCACCTTCACGGTATGGGCAACCACTTCAATATGCTCATCCTCCGTAAGGGTTGCAGCCTCTCCCGTGGTTCCTACTGCTACAATGGCATCCGTGCCTTCTGCAATTTGCTCCTCCAAAATCTCCGTCAGCTTCTCATAATTTACGCTGCCATCCTCATGAAAGGGGGTAATCAAAGCAACGCCAGCTCCTTTAAATAATGCCATAGTTTCACTCAACCTTTCTTATTATTTCCTGTTAAATCCGGCTCTCTTTCTAGCGGTAGGATCCAGAATCTTCTTACGAATACGGAGATTTTCCGGAGTAACCTCCAAAAGCTCATCCGTATCGATAAAGTCAATACACTGCTCCAAGGACATAATCTTCTTCGGTACCAGCTTCAATGCCTCATCAGAGCTGGAGGTTCTGGTATTGCTTAAATGCTTGGTCTTACAAACATTTAACTCGATATCCTCCGACTTCGGACTCTGTCCGATAACCATTCCGCTGTAAACCTTCTCTCCGGGACCGATAAAGAGGGTTCCACGGTTCTGAGCCTGGAATAATCCGTAGGTAACAGCCTCTCCCTGCTCAAAGGCGATAAGGGATCCCTGATGACGATAGTTTAAGTCTCCCCTATACTCTCCGTAGCCTTCAAACTCCGTATTCAAAATACCGTTTCCCTTGGTATCGGTAAGGAACTCTCCTCTGTAACCGATTAATCCTCTGGAAGGAATCTCAAACTCCAAACGGGTGTAGCCGGAAGCCAAAGGACTCATGCCGTTTAAGGTACCCTTTCTCTGGGTAAGCTTCTGGATTACAGAGCCGGTAGCATCCTCCGGCACATCGATATAAGCAATCTCCATAGGCTCCAGCTTTACGCCCTGCTCATTTTCCTTATAAATAACCTCCGCCTTGGAAACCGCAAACTCAAAGCCCTCTCTACGCATGGTCTCCACCAATACGGAAAGGTGCAGCTCTCCACGACCGGAAACCTTAAAGCAATCTGCGGATTCCGTCTCCTCTACTCTTAAGGAAACGTCCGTATTCAGTTCTCTGAAAAGACGGTCACGGATGTGTCTGGAGGTAACAAACTTTCCTTCCGTTCCTGCCAATGGAGAATCATTAACCATGAAATCCATGGAAATGGTCGGCTCGGAAATCTTCTGGAATGGCAGTGGCTCCGGATTCTTCTCCGTACAAATGGTGTCTCCCACATGCAGGTCTTCAATACCGGATACCGCAACGATATCTCCAAAGGAGGCCTCCTCCACATCCACTCTCTTTAAGCCGTCAAAAGCATAAAGCTTGGTGATACGTACCTTTTTTCTCTTGTCCGGATTATGGTGGTTCACAACCAGAGCTTCCTGATTCACCTTAATCTTACCGTTCTCCACCTTACCGATTCCGATTCTTCCTACGAATTCGTTGTAGTCAATGGTAGAAACCAGGAACTGGGTTTCCGCATCCGGATCTCCCTTCGGGGCCGGAATAAAGTCCACAATGGTTTCAAACAAAGGCTTCATATCCACATCCGGATCCTCCAGCTTCAGCTTTGCATAACCATTCTTGGAAGAAGCAAAAAGGAAGGGACAATCCAGCTGTTCATCGGAAGCATTTAGATCCAGCATCAATTCCAAAACCTCATCCACCACATCATTGGGGCGGGCCTGAGGCTTATCAATCTTATTCACAACTACAAGAACAGGAAGACGAAGATCCAAGGCTCTTTGTAAAACGAATCTGGTCTGGGGCATGGGACCTTCAAAGGCATCCACCAACAAGATGGCACCATCCACCATTTTCAAAATACGCTCTACCTCACCGCCGAAATCTGCGTGTCCCGGAGTATCTACAATATTAATCTTGGTATCTCCGTAGCTTACAGCGGTGTTTTTTGCCAGAATCGTAATGCCTCGTTCCCGCTCGATAGGGTTGGAATCCATCACTCTTACTCCAACCTCCTGGTTGTCACGGAATACACCGGACTGCTTTAAAAGCTCATCCACCAGGGTTGTCTTACCGTGGTCAACGTGGGCAATAATGGCAACATTACGTACATCTTCTCTATTCTTTAACATCTACTTCTCTTTCCCCTTAAAGAAACTTAAAAAGTCTCTTTAAATGATTCATTTTTATCTACAGTTCATTAACTTAGGAAGTATACCACCGGCTATTTTTGATTGCAAGGAAAACCACCTCTTGTCCATACTCCCCAATGTGCTTTTCCAAGGACAGATACTGCTCCTCTTCCATCTGTAGAAGAAGCTCCACCCTATCCGTGTAGTTTTTCTCCAAAATCCGAATTCCCATTTCCTGAAAATCATATTCCAGTCTTCCCAGTAGTGTGTAGGGAATACTCAGCCGGATTTCTTTTCCCTCTTTTCGTTCCAAAAGCTGCGCTTCCGACAGCACTTGCTCCGCCGCATCTCCATAGGCTCTGGATAAGCCTCCCGTCCCCAGCAGGGTTCCTCCGAAGATACGACTTACCACACAGAGAACATTTTTCAGCTCTTTACGTTCCAACCTTTGCAGTATGGGAGCTCCTGCAGTTTTCGCCGGCTCTCCGTCATCACTTTGCTTTTTCTGCTCCTGCAAAAAGCCTTCCCGCTCTTCCAGGAAAATATAAGCATAGCAGTGATGTCTTGCCTCCGGATAAGCCTTTTTACATTCCTGTAAATAAAGCGTAACATCCTCAAGACATTGAAGCGGAAATAAAGAAGCATAAAATTTTGATTTTTTCACTTCCAGCATGGAGGTAAAACGATCTTGAATAAATTTCATGCTTCTTTTCCTTTCTCTTATTAATCTTCTCGTTTTTGCTTTTCTTCCTTGGGCTTATCTTCCTTTGTTTTTTTCTTGGAGGAGGGGCCCTGTTCGGAAATAATCACCTCATCTCCGGAAGGTTCATCCTCATCCGACGTCTTTTCCTTTACCTTATAGCGGAAATAACGATCATCCGTATCCAAATCCCGTAAATCCTCAGGCACCAGCATAGCGCCCCAGGAGGTATGGTAGGTACATTTGTCTGTGGGAACCGTTCCCTTGGCAAAGAGCTCCGTAATTACCGCACTACCGCGATAATCCGCAAAGCAACCGGAAATGGGAAGCTTACCGGATTTTCTGCAAACCTGCTCCTCCACAATATCCTCCGGTCTCTGGAAGCCCGGATCCGTCTTTCCTTCATGGATTCTTGTCATAATCTTCCGCCAGATATCCTTGTGGAAACCAGTTCCGCCGTTGTATTCTCCGGAATTACTATCCTTCAATACCTGATTGTCATCGCAGCCCGCCCATATTCCTCCTACATAATAGGGCGTAAAACCGATAAACCAGATATCTCTGTTGTTACTGGTGGTTCCGGACTTTCCCGCCTGACTCATACCGTCAAAATGGGCTCTGGTGGAAGTGGAGCTTACCCGGACACTGGAAGAAAAGGCCCGGTTACTTTCCATGGACTCCCGCATGGCATCCGTTAAGAGATACGCTGTGCTGGACTTCATCACCTGCTCCGGCTCATCCTCTGTGGTATCAATAATCACCTTTCCATTTTGGTCTTCAATCTTGGAGAAGAACTTAGCCTTCTGGAACCGTCCCTTATTGGCAATCACAGAGAAGGCTTGCGTCATTTCCAGATTGGAAACGCCTCTGGTCAGACCGCCCAGAGCCAAGGCAGGATTGGCATCCTCCGGCACAAGGGAGGTGATGCCGAGAGATTCCGCATAGCGAAATCCGTTTTCCACCTTTACCGTATCCATAAGGCAACGAACCGCTACAATATTCAAGGAATAAACGATACCGTCTCTGATGCTCTGAAAGCCCAGATAACCTCCGGAATACCAGTTTTTAAAGGTTTTCTTTCCAACCGTATACTCGGAATCATAGTAGGTAGATGCCAATGTAGCGCCGTATAGATCGATAGCAGGCGCAAAGGAGGAAAGAATCTTAAAGGTGGAACCGGGCTGTCTAAGCACGTTAGAGGCTCTATTTAATGTCTTACTCTGCTTCTTCTCTCCTCGACCTCCCGTTAAAGCCAGAACCTCTCCTGTGGAAGGATCCATTAAGACAAAGGATGCCTGAGGCTGTAAAACATAGTCAATGCTTTCTCCCAAAATCTTATCCGAATCCACCACAACCTTATTCTTAAATTCCTCAACTCGCTTGTTGGCCTGATCCTTGGAACTGAACAAACCGTTATAGTCCAGTCCTCTACCTTCTTTTAAGTATTTCTCTAAATCCTTTTCGCCGTAGTTAACAATGCTGCCATCCTCATGCTGGATGGTTAATCGCCAGGTAATGGAATATTTCGCCGTATCATAGTTGTCCGGATTATTAATTTCCTCATCCACAACAGCCTGTAAATCCGGATCCTGGTTGGCATAAATCCGTAAGCCGCCGGAATAAAGCAGCTTGGTAGCATCTTCCTTACTGTAATTGAGACGCTCCATAAGGCTGTCCACCACCTGTTCCGTCAGCTCATCGGTATAATAGGAATAGGGCTTATCGTCTCCTTGGCTCACGGAATTCACATTCTGGATTCTTTCATAAACCGGATCCTGCAAAGCCTCCTGGTAGCGGGCATCATCAATATAGCCCTGCTTTAACATATTTTTTAAAACCTGTGCTCTACGGATTGCATTTTTATCAGGATGGGTAATGGGATTCAAGCCGGAAGGATTCTTGGTAATCGCCGCAATAACTGTACATTCCGAAAGGTTGAGCTCCGTAACTTCTTTATTGAAATATCTTCTTGCGGCGACCTTTACCCCTAAGGTATTGGCGCCCAGATTAATAGTATTCAAATACTCCGTCAGAATACTCTTCTTCACTTCTTTCTTGCTTAAATTACTCTGATCCTCCAGCTCCAGGGCCAAATACTGCTCCTGAAACTTTCGAACATAACGCTCAAACTTTCCTTCATGCAAGCCTCCGCCGAAAACATTGTTTTTCAGAAGCTGTTGGGTGATGGTAGAGCCTCCGCCGGCAGAACTGTCATCGGAAACCACGCCCTTGATAGCACGCATAATAGAACGAAAATCGATACCGTTATGGCTCCAAAATCGCTCATCTTCTATGGCTACAAAGGCATTGATTAGATCCTTGGGAAGCTCCTCATAGCTCACTCTTTCTCGGTTAGATCCTTCCGTAACCAAGGTGGACATAAGATTTCCTTTTTTATCATAAATCTTAGTAGCATATTCTGTAGGTCCTACGTGAATCTTATGAATATCTGGTGCGGAATCTAAAATTCCCCGGAACAAGCCATAGGAAAAGGAGGCTCCCAGGAAAAGACTTGCCAGCAAGAGAAATAGGCATAGACTCTTAATAATCCCCGTGAGTCTATGCCAAATACGAGCTCTTTTGCTCTTCATTTCATCTATGCGATTCTCTATATTATACCGTGTAAAATTCATATTCTTCCCTAAAATCACAAGCTCCGACGGGATGCTACTTACATTTCCCATCCTAAAATATATACCGCTCTATTTTAGCATAAAGTATAGAAAGAAAACACAGTATTTTCCCTTAAGCCTTCCAAATTCTGTCCGGCATAACAAATTGCTGTTCTCCCTGAGCCATAGGAGCCACTTCTCCCTGAGGGAAAACCAAAACCAGCTTTCCTTCTCCATTAATATAGAAGCTTTGATCCTTCTTTACCTCAGTAAAGCCTTCATTATCTTCTCCGTCTTGGATAAAGTAGGGAAAGTCTCCCTTCTGATTATGAGCCTTCATCTGGGAAACCACTTCCTCGGACAGAAGCTTCTGATAATCCGTTCCTTCCGGAAACAGATCGGAAAGCTGCAAAAGTTTTCCGCTATGCTTATCCATAGTATAATAATGGTTCTGAGTAAAGCTGTCTCCCTCCTGTTGCAAAGCGCTCAGAGCCAAGACATAATAATCCTCGGAATCCAAAATCACTTGAGAGGAAACGGACAAATTCTTATATTCACTGCTTTGAATTTCCTGCTTAAAAGAGGCAATCAGTTCGTCGGTTTTCTTCTCTATATCAAAATTAATAGCCTGAGCGGAATTAGCCTTTTCCGATTCCTTGGAAGCAACACTTCCGGCTTCCTTCCCCTTAGAAGCGTTCGCCTCTCCGCTATTCTTAATCTCGCTTTCTTCACTTCCCTGTTCCAGCTTCGGCACTACCACCTCTGCCTTATGATTTCCGTCCTCGAAGGAAT
Organism: uncultured Oribacterium sp.; assembly: GCA_963548305.1. Classification (GTDB taxonomy): domain Bacteria; phylum Bacillota; class Clostridia; order Lachnospirales; family Lachnospiraceae; genus Oribacterium. Next base: position 1,130 of record CAUUUY010000065.1, on the reverse strand, counting down.
ATTTTCGGAAAGTAATCAGCTGAAAATAAGAGCCGATTCCCGGTATGCTTTGCAAAGCATAGGCAGTTTCCTTCGATAGATTAGGCAGTAACAAAAGCAGACAAAAGCAAGCCGCAATTGCAGAAGAAAAATATCGAATAGGAAATTTTTTTATTTTTTTCCTTGTTCTCTCATCTTCCGCTTCCTCTATGAAGCGCTCATCGATTTGAGAAAAGGCTTCTACAAAATCCCAGTCTTTCATGCGATTCCCTCGTCTTTTAAATACTTTGCCAAAGCTTGTCTGGTACGGTGCAGGCTGACTTTCACCTTGCTTTCCGTAACTTGAAAGGCTTTTGCTATTTCCTGTATCTCATCATGATAAAAATATCTTCTTACAAAGAAAACTCTCGTTTCCTTCTTTTGCTTTTCCAAAAACTGATTTAAGGCATCCACCAAAGCCTGTTGATTCACATGTTCTTCCACATTGTCCGATGAAAAATGCAAATCTTCTCCAAGCTCTTCTACGCTTTCCGTAAAGCCCTCGGAAAAACGCTTTTTAGCCTTCAACATTTTTAGTTTATTAATAGAAGTATTCTTTACAATTTTTCCCAGATAAGCTCTGAGAAATTGAGGGCGTTCCGGAGGAATGGCCTGCCAAGCCTTCAGCCAGGTATCATTAAGACACTCCTCCACATCCTCTCTTTGGGACAGCACCTGAGAAGCAATCTTTCCGCAATAAGCTTTAAAATTCTCCTGCAGGGCTGTCAAGCCCTCTTCCTTTCTTTGCCATAATAAGTCTATAATTTCTTGCTCTTCCATAGTTCTCCTTTAGCTTTTTATGGGACTTAGAAAGGATAAGGCAAAATATTGATTTCTATGTGAATTTTCTATTAGGCCTTCTTTACAGATAGAATGGTTCCGGTAAAGGAATCCACTTCGGATAATTCTCCGGTGTACTCTACGGTAACCTCATCTCCCTCTTTTACCTCACTAAGCCCTTCCGGAGCCTTATCAAAGTTCAGAGCATACTCCTTGCCATCATCGGTTTTAATGGAGAACATAAAGTCCTTCACTTCCAAAATAGTTCCCTTGATTTCCTTGGCATCCTTTGCTTTCTCTGCTCCTGCCTTCGCACTTTCCTGTGCTGCGGA
>CAUUUY010000064.1:0-8484 GCA_963548305.1 uncultured Oribacterium sp. | reverse complement strand
GAGGGATTTAAGGATATTTTAAAACGATGCAAAGAAAAACTACCTGCTGAAATATCTCCATTGGGCTTAACGCAGTCCGGAGATGATCCATTTAGAGTTTGGTATGCAATTTATTTCCAAATGGGTGGAACGGATTTCATCAATGCAGAAGGAAAGAACACCTTAGATGTAGAGATTGGTAAAAAAGCGCTGGAGGAACTGGAAGTGCTTTATAAAGAGGGCTATATTCTTCCCGGTATCGATGATAGCCAGGCTTTATTCCAATCCGGTAAAGCGGCTATACTTTTTGGCGGCACTTGGTTAACCGGAGCGTACGAGCAGACGGAAAATCTTAAGTTCAATAACACAACTTTTCCACTACTGTTTGGTGATAAGCCGTATTGTTGGGCTGATTCCCATACTTTGATTCTTCCCAAAAAAGAAAAAAGAACAGAAGAAGAGACTTTGTCTGCAGTTCAATTTATGGTATATGCGTCAAAAGACGGAGGTATCGTTTGGGCAGGATCCGGACAAATTCCTTCTGCAAATGAAGCCAACCAGAGTGAAGAGTATAAAAAACTCAAAGGATATAATGTGATTTCTGAGTTGGAGTATGCAAAATATGCACCACAGAGTGAACATTATTATGGCGGAATGAAAAAAGATTTGATGGATGCAGTAGGCGCATATTTAACAGGAAATAGTTCCTTAGATGAAGCCGGAACTGCTCTTCAAGAGGCTGTGGAAAATAATTTAGATTAAACGTAAACCATCAAAGAATAGTAGGTAAACCATGAATAGATTGCTATCTGCTCCATATAACAAACATAAAATAGGGAAAAAGCAAGCCGTGGCAATAGTATTTATTATGCCTTTCTTCGTGCTCTATTCCATTTTTACAATTTTCCCTGTTTTTCAAGGGATATATGTCAGCTTATGCAATTGGAATTTGATGGGAAAGACCAGTTTTGTTGGTATAGAAAATTATAAAAAGATGATGCAGGATAAGAACTTCTACTTATCCTGCATTCACACTGTAAAATTTGTAATTTTTTCTGTACCATTCTTGGTTATTTTATCATTTATCCTTGCATTATTGGCAAACAGAGCAGTTTGCTTCAGACGTTTTTTAAGGACGGCATATTACTTACCCGGGGTGCTATCGGTTTCTGTTGCCTCTTACTTGGCCAGCTTTGTTTTTGCGCCTTACCGTGGCTTACTAAATGGCCTTTTGCGGGCTTTTCATTTCTTGAATAACCAGAAGGAGATTTTATGGTTACAAGATTCCAATAAAGTGTGGTTTAGCTTAGTTGCCATGACTTTATGGTGGACTATAGGATTTTCTATGTTACTCTATTTGGCTGCGTTACAAGATATACCTGAGGTTTTGTACGATGCTGCAAAAGTAGATGGTGCAGCACCGCTCCAAATATTTTGGAAGATTACCGTGCCGTTATTAAAACCAACAATTTTCCTTGTGATGATGCTCCAAATTATTGCCAGCTTTAAAGTTTTTGGACAAATTCATTTGATGACAGGTGGAGGTCCGGCCAATACTACCCGTTCTTTAATACAATACATATATCAACAAGCATTTGAAAAGAATAAATTAGGCTATGCCTCTGCAATGTCGTATTTCTTATTTGTTGTTTTATGTCTATTGGTATTTATCCAAAGACGCTTTGGAAGACAAGAGGAAGGTTGAGTATGAGAAATAGAACGAAAACAATACAAAGCAACCTTATTTCTGCACTTTCCTTACTTATCGCTTTGATTATGCTTGCTCCGATTATTTGGGGGCTGTTTTGTTCCATTCAATACGAAGGAAAACAATTTCATAATGTATTTTCTTGGTTTACACCACCCTATACATTACAAAATTATCCTCAGGTTTTATTGAAAACAGGAGTGTTTCGATGGTTCTGTAATAGCTTGATTGTCGCTGTTGTGACCACTGCATTGTCTGTTCTTGTGTCTACCTTAGCGGCGTATAGCATCGCTCATATTTCCTTTAAAGGAAGTAGTTTTTTCTATTTTTATTTCCTTATTGGAATTCTGGTTCCCAGTGAGGCAACGATTATTCCTTTATTTGTATTAATGAGCAAATTAAAGCTAATTGATAGCTATAGCGGTTTGATTTTGCCTTCTGTGGCCAGTTCTATGAATTTTGTAATCACTTACAGCTTTTTTAGATCACTACCAAGAGAACTTTTTGAGGCAGTACGAATTGATGGAGGTGGGGAATGGATAATTTACACTAAAGTCGTCCTTCCGCTTTCAAGACCAATCATTGCGACGATTGCCATCATGAGTTTCATCGCAAGTTGGAATAATTATATTTGGCCATTACTTTGTGTATTTAGCGAAAAACTATATACGCTACCTATTGGAATTCCGACATTGATTAAGATAGAGCGGCCCGATTTTGTCATTCCCATGTGTATAAACATGGTGGCCTCTTTGCCAATGATTATTTTATATCTAATATTTGAAAAGCAAATTGTTCAAGGAATTAGTACAGGTGGTATCAAAGGATAAAGGAAAAGGAGAATAGCATGAAACATATTGAAAATTATCCCAGACCACAATTAGTAAGAGACTCGTGGATAGAATTAAATGAGGAATGGGATTTTGCTTTTGATAATGAAAAAACCGGAGAAAAAAGCCATTGGGAGATGGGGATACCGCTAGCAGAAAAGAGAAAAATTTTAGTTCCCTTTAGCCCGGAAACAAAAGAAAGTGGAGTACATATTCAGAATCATTCCGGATATTTATGGTATCAGAGAATGCTGCCTATTAATGAGAAGGAGCTTGAGGGAAAACGATTTATTCTGCATTTTGAGGGAGTAGATTATTTGAGTAAGGTTTATATTAATGGAAAGCAAGTTGGGCAGCATTGCGGTGGCTATTCTCGCTTTTCTTTTGATGTGACAGAGTACATTGAAGATAAAGAGAATATATTGACTGTTTTGGCTATCGACTCTTCGAATATGGAGCAACCTAGGGGAAAGCAAAGATGGGAACAATATAGTTATGCTTGTTGGTATGTACAAACTTCCGGAATTTGGAAAAGTGTTTGGGGAGAAGTCGTTAATCAAAGATACATTAAAGATGTTAAAATTACACCGCACCTATACGAACATACGGTAGAAATAGAAGGACTTGTTGAAGAAGATTGTTTGCTTTCTGTTGAAACAAACCAATTTATATGCCCATTGTTTGCCAATGTGAAAGTGAAGTATCAGAATATAGATGTGACAGAGCTTCAAGCAGTAGTTCAAGAAGGAAGATTTAAGTTAAAAATCTATTTGGATAATCCTGCCATAGATCCATTTTTGGTGAAGAGATGGAGCCCTCAGGAGCCTAATCTGTACGATTTAGAAATTAAAATCCAGGAAGGAGATGGAGTGTTAGATTCCATTTTCAGCTATTTTGGGCTTCGAGAAATAAGGATAGAAGAGGGAAAGTTCTTACTAAATGGCTGTCCATTATACCAAAGGTTGATATTGGATCAGGGGTATTGGAAGGATACAGGATTAACGCCAAAGGACGAAGAGGCTTTACTAAATGACTTGCAAAAGATTAAAGAAATGGGCTTCAATGGAGTAAGAAAACATCAGAAGATAGAGGATGAAAGATTTCTTTACTTATGCGATACTATGGGGATATTGGTATGGAGTGAATTCCCATCAAATTATCGTTTCAATCAAGAAAGCATTATGGCTTTTACTAAAGAATGGATGGAGGCAGTAAAACAAAATTATAATCATCCCTCTATCATTGCATGGACGCCTTTCAATGAATCATGGGGAGTATTTGAGATTGAAAAAGATAAAGCGGAACAGTATTTGACAGAAGGGATATACTATTTGACAAAATCTTTGGATCCCTATAGGCCTGTAATTTCTAATGATGGTTGGGAACACACCAAAACGGATTTGTTGACACTTCATGACTATACGGAAAGGGGGGAAGATTTCTTCAATCGATACAGTACTTTTATGGAGCAAATGAAGACTACGGAAGAATATCATTGTGGATTTAAATCAGCTTTTTCCAATGGGTATCAATATGATAAGCAACCAATATTGCTCACTGAGTATGGTGGAATAGCATTTTCCACAAAGGAAAAAGAACAGTGGGGATATGGCAATACTGTAGAAACAGAAGAAGCATTTTTAGAAAGATATGAATCCATAACAAAGGCCATCATAGAACTTCCATTTTTCCAAGGTTTTTGCTATACACAGTTAACGGATGTGGAGCAGGAAGTAAACGGACTGTTGGATGAAAATCATGAGTATAAAGTGTCCCCTGAGGCGATTAGAAAAATTAATCTTACTAGGCCATCTGATGGAAGGTTAATTCATTTATTCGACTAAGATATAAGAATGTTGGAGGCTGAAAAAGCACATTTACCAAGAGGTAAGTGTGCTTTTTGTGTTGTGGGAGAGCATTGCAAAATATTTTTTATTTCAAAATCTCCGGCTCCTCTTTTGCAATATAGGCTTCCAGACTATTTTTATCTACAAGGGAAGGAGCGGCTCCTTCTCTGGTGACGCTTAGGGCTGCTGCATAGACGGCAATACGGATAGCCTGTTCCATTGGATAGCCCAAGAGAAGATAAGATGCCAAAGCACTGATAAAGGCATCGGCTGCTCCGGTGGTATCAATTGCTGTAATTTCTTTGGCGGGATACAGTCCTAATATTCCGTTCCCTTTTGCAAAAAGTCCTTGTTTTCCCAGGGTGATGATTACCATGTTTGTCCCTTTTTTTAGAAAATAATCGGCGCACTGTTCTAAGAGGGCTTTATCGCAAGCTTTTTTTGCCTGCATTTTCTGTAGCTTTTCGGAAAGCTGTGCTTCTTCCGTCGATAAAAGAATCTGTGCCTCCTCTAAATTAGGAAGGAAGATATCCGTTAAGGCAAGAATTTCGGGGTCTATTTGCCTTATGGAGGAAGGCTTCAAGAGGACGGGGAGTTTGTGGCTTTTTGCTAAACGACAAGCGGTCAGAACCGTATCCTGCGGAACTTCGGTATTTAGAAGGCATAGATGACTGTCTTTGAAGATGGGAAGTGCCTCTTCAACATTTTTCTTACTGACACATTCATTGGCACCGGAAAGGATGGAGACGATGGAATCTCCGCTGTTGTTTAAGAAAATATACCCTTTGCCGGTTAATTCTCCGTGGATACGCTTCAAATAGGCGGTATTGACTCCTGCATGCTTTGCGCTTTCGTAAATGGTATCAGCTTCCAAATCATCTCCAACAAGTCCTATAATGCTGGCGTGATGTCCTAGTTTGCTTACCCCTATGGCTTGGTTCATCCCTTTTCCTCCTAAATAGTTGGAAGAATGACTGGTTTTGGCTGCCATTCCCGGGCTTGGAAGTTCTCGGAAAAATAGATAGGAATCAATATTTACACTTCCCAGCACAAGAACTTTTTTCCTTTGAGCCATAGCGGGGACGGAAATAGATTTAGTGTGGTTTAAATGATAGTCCGACTGAAATTGCTTTCGCTCCTGTTCTGCATTTTCGGAATGCTCTAGATGCTTAATCAGGCAGGAACCAAGGTATTCTCCAAACTCTTCAAAGGGGATGAGTAAGGCTGAGATTTCGGAGAAGTTATGAATATTGCTTTGATGTTTACATAAGGTGAGCAAGGAAAAGTCATTGGGAATATGCAAATGCCGACTTAGTAATTTTTGATAGATTTGAAAGCTATTTTGGAAGTGTAGGGTTAGCACAGCGCTAATATTCCCGCCGGAAATATGACGGTAAAATTTTTCGTTATCTTTACTGAAAATAGATTCTTCCGTAAAAGGTATAGCATTTTGATACAGACAGCTTTTAAAACCTTCAATAAATTCATTGCGAATAGAACTTTCTTTTTCTGCCACAAGGGCGATTTTGGAATGACCTGCTTGAATAAGCTTTTGGGTTAAAAATTCTGCCATTTTTTTATAAGAAATGGTGGGAAGGAAGTCCGGACCGGGAATATCTTCTTCTGTACTGAAAAGAAAGTAGGGCTTTTTACTCTGCTTCAGCTGTGCATAGACCTCAGAAGATGGCTTGGAACTGATAGGATTAAACAGAATGCCGTCCACATTGCTGGAAGCAAGCAATGATAGGTTTTTTAATTCTTGCGTTTTGTTTAAATGGCTTTCCAGCACCGTTATGCCATAACCGTAGGAGCGGGCAACATTCATTAAACCTTTCAGGAGTCGATCATCGGGAATACAGTCTCGAAAAATAACCCCGAAAATACTGGTTTTTTCGGGGTATTGTGTTCGTACGAAAGAGTAAGGTTTGTAATTATGAATTTTTGCAAGGGAAAGGACATGCTCTCTTGTTTGGGGGCTGATGTTTGCGTCTTTATGATTCAAAATTTTGGAAACGGTAGACACAGACACACCGGCTAATTGGGCAAACTCTTTAATGGTCATACTTTTTTCTCCTACTGTCACACTTTTGCTTATCATATAATAAACTTAAGGAATTTAGAACCTTTGATTTTGTTTTCAGGTGGATCTCAATATCTTGAAACTTATTATAATTGTAAGAAACAGACAAAAAAATAAGAGCGAATTGGAAGAAAGCGAAAAAGAATCTTTGAACGCGGAAAACAAGTAGTGCCAATTATGTGCAAATTATATATAAACAAGATAAAATTTAGTCAAAATAAGATAAAGTTGTTGGCAAAAACACATTGGTATTGACACAAATATACCGATTGATATATCTTATGAATAAGAAAACAAGTATAGGAAAATAGTTTCCTATACAAAAATTCTATGCTGTGCATAAAAGTGTATATTTTATGAAGGAGGAAAAAAGAGAATGAAAAAATGTCTGAGTGTGATTCTGGCAAGCTTGTTAAGCTGTTCCTTATTGCTGGGATGCGGAAAGTCTGCAAATGAGGTGGCAGAGTCTAATGCGAACAAGACCGAGGCTGCACAGGCTGATTCTAAGGCGGAAAAGTCTTCTGATAAGTCTGAGTCCAAAGAGAAAAAGGGGATTCGTGTTTGCATTGTTTATACGGGTAACTTAGGAGATAAGTCTTATAATGACTCTTGCAATGCAGGGGCAAAAAAAGCAGTTGAGGATTTCGGCATTGAATTAAAGTCTCTTGAAGGAACTACAGCACAGGAGTGGGAATCGAATTTAGTAGCTGCCTGTGAAGAAGGTTATGATCTGATCATCGGTGCGTCTTCCAATATCGCTGATTATATTACTGAGCATGCTCCTAACTATCCGGATGTTAAGTTTGCGGTAATTGATACAACTGTTGATCTTGATAACGTAGAATCCATCAGCTTTGCTCAGAACCAGGGATCCTTCCTTGCCGGAGCTGCAGCAGCTATGTTTACACAAAAGACTGATATTCCTAATGTAAATGATGCTCATGTAATCGGATGGGTTGGAGGAATGGATATTCCTGTACTCCATGATTTCTATATAGGATATGAACAGGGGGCAAAGTACATCGATCCGGAGGTTACTATTTTACAGGCTTTTGCAGGTTCTTGGACAGACCCATTAAAGGGAAAAGAATTAACTCTTGCACAGTATGAGCAGGGGGCTGACATTGTTATGAACGTGGCTTCCGGAACCGGAACAGGAATCTTAGAGGCTGCTAAGGAAGCTGATAAATATGCTATTGGCGTAGACTTAAACCAGGATGCAGACCAGCCCGGACATGTGGTAACTTCCATGGTAAAGAGAGTGGATAATGCATGTTATCTTGTTATTCAATCTGTTGTTGAGGGAACATTTAAGGGCGGTTCCACCCAGTATCTGTCTTTGGCAGAGGGCGGTGTAAGCTTGACTGATTTCGCAGAAATCAAGAAGTCTTTGGGAGATAAGTTCCCACAGGATATTGTAGATAAGTGCGAAGAACTGTCCAAGAAGATTATCTCCGGTGAGATTGTAGTAAAAAATTATGAAGGTTTCGGTCCGAAAGCATAAAGCCTGAAACTTTGTGTCGGGCATGGGACTCTTTAGGGCTCCCATGCCCTTTCTTTATCAGTTAAATGAGGGAGAGTAATGAGTGAATTTGTGGTAGTAATGAAAAACATCGTAAAATCCTTTGGAGAAGTACGTGCCGTAAAAGATGGACAATTCAACCTGATTAAGGGGGAAATTCATTCATTAATCGGAGAAAACGGAGCAGGAAAATCCACTATGATGAAACTGCTTTACGGTATGTACCCCATAGATTCCGGTGAGATTATTGTTAAAGGACAGTCCATGGGCAAGTTAGATCCCAAGTTGGCCATTCAGCATGGGATTGGAATGGTTCATCAGGAATTTATGCTCGTCAATGATTTGACTGTGTTGGAAAATGTTATTTTAGGTTTTGAGCCTAAAAAGGGACTGCAGATTGACTTTGATAAGGCGAGAAAAGAGATTCAACACTTTATTGACCAATACAACATGGAAATTCAGCTGGATAAAAAAGTTAGCCAGATTTCCGTAGGAGAAGCACAGCGTGTAGAAATCAT